>JBJEWX010000143.1:0-10798 GCA_051885275.1 Succinivibrio sp.
AGAAGGTTTTAGAGAATGCTGCACGCGATATGACCGCTATTGCAGGTCAGAAGCCACTGATCACCAAAGTTCGCAAATCCGTAGCGGGCTTCCATATTCGTGAGGGCTATCCAATCGGTTGTAAAGTAACACTACGCGGCGAGCGTATGTGGGAGTTCCTCGAGCGTTTAATTGTGATTGCTATTCCACGTATCCGTGATTTCCGTGGTTTATCTGCTAAGTCATTCGATGGCAGAGGAAATTATTCAATGGGTGTACGTGAGCAGATCATTTTCCCTGAGATCGACTTTGATAAGGTTGATACAGTACGTGGTCTTGATATTACAATCACCACAACTGCTAAGACAGATGAAGAAGGTAAGGCTTTATTAGAGGCTTTCAACTTCCCATTCCGTACTCAGGCACACAAGTAATTCGAGGACGAACTAATGGCTAAGACTTCAATGATTTACAGAGATCTAAAAAGAAAGCGTTTAGCAGACAAATATTTTGCAAAGCGCGCAGATCTCAAAAAGATTATTTCAAGCGTATCTGCTTCTGATGAAGAGCGCTTCGCAGCAGTGCAGGCATTAGCTGCATTACCACGTGATTCAAGCCCTTCACGTCAGCGCAACCGTTGCAGTGAGACTGGTCGTCCACATGGATACTTACGTAAGTTTGGCTTATGCCGTATTAAACTTCGTGAGCACATGATGCGTGGCGAAATCCCTGGTCTACACAAGGCTAGCTGGTAAGAGGAGAGATACAAATGATGCAAGATCCTATTGCGGATTTATTAACCCGCATTCGTAACGGCCAGGCATCTGGCAAAGTTTCCGTTTCAATGCCATCTTCAAAGTTAAAGGTTGCATTAGCAAATCTTCTCTTAAAAGAAGGTTATATCGCTTCTGTTTCAGAAAACGGTGACGTAAAGAAAGTTCTGGAAATCGGCCTTAAGTACTACGAAGGAGCTCCAGTAATCGAGCTGATCAAGCGTGTTTCACGTCCTGGTCTTCGTGTATACAAGAGAAGCTATGAGTTACCACGTATCATGAATGGTTTAGGTATCGCTGTTATCTCAACTTCAAAAGGCTTAATGACTGATCGTGCAGCCCGTAAAGACGGTCTGGGCGGCGAAGTTATCTGCTACGTCGCATAATAAGGGGGAAACA
Source organism: Succinivibrio sp. (assembly GCA_051885275.1). Lineage (GTDB taxonomy): Bacteria > Pseudomonadota > Gammaproteobacteria > Enterobacterales > Succinivibrionaceae > Succinivibrio. The sequence goes on from JBJEWX010000143.1 coordinate 1,152, forward strand.
TGTCACGTATTGCTAAGGAACACATTTCAGTTCCTCAGGGCGTCGAAGTTACTCTCGACGGTCAGAATGTAACCATCAAGTCAAAGATGGGTCAGATGTCTTTAAACGTTCACCCAACAGTTGGTGTAAAGTTTGAAAACAACTCAATATCAGTTTTCCAGAAGGAAGAAACCTCTGAGGCTAACATGCAGTCTGGTACTGCACGTGCACTTCTAAACAATATGGTTGTTGGCTTAGATAAGGGCTTCCAGAAGGCATTAAAGCTGGTAGGTGTTGGTTATCGTGCAGCTGTTAAAGGTAAGACTTTAAACCTTGTTTTAGGTTATTCACATCCAATTGATTATGAATTACCTGAAGGTGTTACAGCTGAGACCCCATCTCAGACCGATATCGTTCTTAAGAGCTTTGATAAAGCTTTATTAGGACAGGTTGCAGCAAAGATTCGCGCATTTCGTGCTCCAGAGCCATATAAGGGCAAAGGTGTTCGTTATGCTGATGAAATCATTCACATTAAAGAAGCTAAGAAGAAATAATAGGGTGGCATAACATGTTTGATAAGAAAGAAGCACGCATCCGCCGCGCTACTAAGTCACGTGCTAAGATGCACGAGTTAGGTGTAACCCGTTTAGTTGTTACTCGTACACCTCGTCATATCTATGCACAGATTATCAGCAATGATAACCGTGTTTTAGCTTCTGCTAGCACTTTAGATAAGGACCTTGTGAAGGGTCTTAAGTACACTGGCAACGTTGAAGCAGCTAAAGTAGTTGGTAAGGCTGTTGCTGAGCGTGCAATCGCAGCTAAGGTTGAAACCGTAGCTTTTGACAGATCAGGCTATCAGTATCACGGTCGTGTATCAGCATTAGCTGATGCAGCTCGCGAAGCTGGCCTCAAGTTCTAGGAGTGTGAAAATGCAACACAAAGATGAAACTCAGGCTGGCGAGTTACAAGAAAAGTTAGTAGCCGTTAATCGCGTAGCAAAAGTTGTAAAGGGTGGTCGTATCTTCTCTTTCACCGCACTTACAGTTGTTGGTGATGGCAATGGTCGCGTAGGTTTCGGTTACGGTAAGGCCGGTGAAGTTCCTGCTGCAATTCAGAAAGCTATTGAGCAGGCTCGCAGAAATGTTAACAACAGCATCTCTTTAAACAATGGTACTCTGTACCACGCTGTTAAGGGTGTTCACTCAGGTTCAATGGTATACATGCAGCCTGCATCAGAAGGTACCGGTATTATTGCTGGTGGTGCTATGCGTGCCGTTCTTGAGGTTGCTGGTGTTCGTAATGTTTTAGCTAAGGCATATGGTTCAACAAATCCAATCAACGTTGTTCGTGCAACTGTTGCTGCTTTAGCTTCAATGCGTACTCCTGAGGCAATTGCTGCAAAGCGTGGCCTTTCAGTGAAGGAAATTATGGAGTAAAAAATGGCAGATAAGAAAACCGTTAAAGTTACTCTAATTAAGAGCACTATTGGTCGTCAGCCAAAGCATATTGCTACCGTTAAAGGTTTAGGCTTACGTAGAATCCGTCACACCGTAGAGTTAGAGGATACTCCTTCAGTTCGCGGCATGATTAACAAAGTAAGCTACTTATTAAAGGTAGAGGAGTAAAAAATGCGTCTAGATACTTTAAAACCTGCTGAGGGTTCACGTAAAGCAGCTGTTCGCGTTGGTCGCGGTATCGGTTCAGGACTAGGTAAGACCTGCGGTAGAGGTGTTAAGGGTGCTGGTGCTCGTAAGAGTGCTCACAAGCGTCCTGGCTTTGAAGGCGGTCAGATGCCAATGAAGATCCGTTTACCAAAGTTTGGTTTCTGGTCTCCAAAGGCTGCCATCACTACTGAAGTTACATTAAATGACTTAAATGGTATTGATGGTGATGTAGTTGATATGCAGGCTTTATTAGAGAACCACTTAATCACCAAGAAGATAAAGTACGTAAAGATTGTATTATCTCCAGTACCTAAGTTTACTAAGAAAGTAACTGTTAAGGGTCTTGGTGTAACAAAGGGTGCTAAGGCTGCAATCGAAGCTGCAGGTGGCTCAGTTGAAGTTGCTCAGTATATTACTGATGCAGCAGCTCGTTTAGAGAAGTCAAGAGCTAAGTCCGCAGCTAAGCAGAAATCACGCTTAGAGGCATTAGCAGCAGCTGGCAAGCAGAAGCCTGCCAAGAAGACTGCAGAGCAGAAAGCCGCTAAGAAGGCTGCTTCAGCTAGGTAATTTTAAGAGGGGGCTTGTCCCCCTTAATGAGGTTTTGCATGGCTAGAAAATCGCTATTCGAGAAGAGTCGTGAAATGGCTAATAAACAATCTAAAGGCACTGGCGAAATTCGTCAGCGTCTTTTGTTTGTTGTCATTGCATTGATTATATTCAGACTTGGATCTTATATTCCAGTTCCTGGTGTGAATGCAGACGTTCTTCAACGCGTTTTTGATTCGCAAAGCGGAACCATTATTGGCATGTTCAATATGTTCTCAGGTGGTGCTCTTGAGCGTGCATCTGTTTTAGCATTGGGTATCATGCCATATATTTCTGCATCTATTATTATTCAGTTACTGGCAGTACTAAACAAAAATCTTGCTGAGCTTAAAAAAGAGGGTGAGTCTGGTAGACGTAAGATTACTCAGTATACCCGAATTGCTACAGTATTTTTGGCAGCACTGCAGGCATTTGGTATGGCAACAGGAATTCCAAATATGATGCCTGGATTAGTAGATAATCCTGGTTTTGGTTTTTACTTTGTTACTACCGTTAGCCTTGTAACCGGTACAATGCTTCTGATGTGGCTTGGCGAGCAGATCACTGAAAGAGGAATTGGTAATGGAATTTCCCTGATTATTTTTGCAGGTATCGTTGCCGGTCTCCCTTCTGCTTTAGCTAGAACATTTGAACAGTCAAGACAGGGTGACCTTTCTACAATCGCATTGTTAATAATTGGTGTAGTTGTGGTCCTGGTGACCCTATTTGTGGTTTTCGTTGAGCGAGGACAGCGTAAGATTGTTATCGAATACGCTAAACGCCAGATGGGTAATCGTATTTACTCTCAGCCACGCTCTAATTTACCATTAAAGATCAATTTATCAGGTGTAATTCCAGCGATTTTTGCTTCGTCAATAATTCTGTTCCCTGGTACAGTTGTATCTTGGTTCGGCCAAGGCGATAATGCTGTATCAAATGTTCTTGGTACCATTTCAGTGTTTTTACAACCTGGTCAGCCTTTATATGAGTTGCTATATGCAGCTGCAATTGTCTTCTTTACATTCTTCTATACAGCGTTGGTATTCAATCCACGCGAAATTGCAGATAACCTGAAGAAGAGCAATGCATTTATTCCTGGAATTCGTCCTGGAGAGCAGACTGCAAGATTCATTGATAAGGTAATGACTCGCTTAACCTTAAGTGGTTCTTTATACATGGTATTAGTATGTCTTGTACCTCAGATGCTTATGAACTGGTTTAATGTTCAGTTCTACTTTGGTGGTACATCATTACTGATTATTGTTGTAGTTTGCATGGATTTCGTATCTCAGTTACAGAGTCACATGATGAATCAGCAGTATGGTGATATCATGCGCAAGGCAAACTTAAAGAATTACGGTCGCTAGTTTATTTGTTAATTGGAGAAAAAAATGAAAGTAGGTGCTTCAGTTAAAAAGATCTGCCGTAACTGCAAAGTAGTTCGTCGCCACGGAGTAGTTCGCATTATCTGTGATAATCCAAAGCATAAGCAGCGTCAGGGCTAATGCTTATAAATGCGCAATTATATGTTGCGCATTTTGTTTTATTTCTGTATAATCATACAGCTTTAAGCACTAAGCACGTCTTGGTGCTTTTCTGACATGCCAATGTGCACTATGAACGGTTGTCGCGTATCCTAACGGGCTTTGCGACAGCCATTGTTTTTAACCGACCTATATTTAGGAGATCAATAGTGGCCCGTATAGCTGGCATTAATGTGCCTGATCAAAAGATCGCTGTGATTGCATTACAGTCAATCTATGGCATCGGCCCAACCCGCGCAAGTGAGATTCTTGCTAACGCTGGTGTTGAGGAATCTGCTAGACTTAAAGATTTAGATGAGTCTGTAATTGATAAGATTCGTGCCGAAGTAGGCAAGTTTACCGTTGAAGGTGATCTTCGCCGTGAAGTTTCAATGAACATCAAGCGCCTCATGGACCTTGGTACTTATCGTGGACTGCGTCACCGCAAGGGTTTACCAGTACGTGGACAGCGTACTAAGACCAATGCACGTACTCGCAAGGGTCCTCGTAAGAGCATTAAGAAGTAGGAGAGCTTAGATGGCTGAAGAAATCAAAAAAGAGCAGCAGGCTGCTGCTACCCGTGCACGTACTGGCAAACGCTCAAAGAAGCAGGTTGCTGATGGCGTAGCACACATCCATGCATCTTTCAATAACACTATTGTTACCATTTCAGATCGTCAGGGTAACGTTCTTTCTTGGGCTACTGCTGGTGGTTCAGGCTTCCGTGGTTCACGTAAGTCAACTCCATATGCTGCTCAGGTTGCTGCTGAGCGTGCTGGCGAAGCTGCAAAAGAGTTTGGTGTTAAGAACCTAGAAGTATTGGTAAAGGGTCCAGGTCCTGGTCGTGAGTCTTCAATCCGTGCTTTAAATGCTCAGGGTTACAAGATTACCAACATTACCGATGTTACCCCTATCCCTCATAATGGTTGTCGCCCACCTAAAAAGCGTCGTGTATAACCTAACGAGTTCAATTTCTGGAGAAAGATAAATGGCAAAATATACAGGTCCAGCCCTGAAATTAAGCCGCCGTGAGGGTGTTGACTTATTTTTAAAGTCAGGTGTTCGTTCAATTGACACAAAGTGCAAACTAGACACCGCACCTGGTCAGCATGGCGCAAACAAAGCACGCCTTTCAGACTATGGTATGCAGTTACGTGAGAAGCAGAAGGTTCGCCGTATTTATGGTGTTCTAGAGCGTCAGTTCCGTAACTACTACAAGAAGGCATCAAGAATGAATGGTAATACAGGTGAGAACCTGTTACAGCTTCTTGAGGCTCGTCTTGACAACGTTGTTTACCGTATGGGTTTTGGTTCAACTCGTATGGAGGCTCGTCAGTTAGTAAGCCACAAGGCTATTACTGTTAATGATTCAATTGTTAATATTCCTTCATATCAGGTTAAGCCATCAGACGTGATTGCTGTTCGTGAAAAAGCTAAGAAGCAGTTACGTATTAAGGCTGCAATCGACTTATCTGGTCAGCGTGCTACCAAGCCTACATGGATTGATGTAGACCATGATCATATGAAGGGTACTTACAAGAGCAATCCAGAACGTGCTGAGCTTCCATCCGATATTAAGGAACAGCTCATCGTCGAATTGTATTCTAAGTAATAACGGCAACATTGCCAGCACCGCTTTTATCATGTGGGGTATCTCTAGTGTCTGTTGTTGAACTGCTAAAGCCAAAACCAGTTGATTATAATGAAATCTGTCCAAATCATGCACGTTTAGTGCTTGAGCCTTTGGAGAGAGGTTTCGGTTATACTCTTGGTGGTGCTTTAAGCGGAATTTTACTAAAGACCCTGTCTGGAACTGCAGTTGATGCTTTTCAGATAGCGGGCGTAAAGGATATAAACAGCTCTAAAGAGGATATTGAGGAGTCATTGTTTGATGTGGTTATGAATTTAAAATCACTCGCAATAACTTCACAGGAACCTCTTACAGAGCCTGTATGGTTAACAATCGAGAGACGTGGCGAAGGTGAAGTTCATGCTTCAGATATCGTTTGCCCTGATAACTTATCTTTTGTTGACCCTGAAGCCCGTATTTGCACTTTAAAAGGTGCCAAGGCTTCGTTGTCGATGAAACTTCGTATTTCATCCGGAAAAGGTTATGTAATGACTACCTCAGATGAGCATTTACCTGCTGATTCTGAGGATACCATTCTCATTGATGCAAACTACTGCCCAATCAGAAGATTTGTTTATGAGGTTGAATCAGCCCGTGTTGAACAGAGAACTGATTTGGATAGATTAGTCATTGATATTGAAACCAACGGAACTGTTGCTCCAGAGGTTGCTTTAATGAATGGCTCTAATTTAATTTGCGACAGTATTGAGAATATTGTCAATAAAGAGGAAATCAGTGAGCGTGTAATGGCTCCTGCCGCTCCTCCAATGCCTGATCCTGTATTAATGCAGTTAGTAGATGATCTTGAATTAACAGTAAGATCTGCTAACTGTTTGAAAGCGGAGCAAATCATTTACATCGGCGATTTGGTACAGAAGACTGAAGTTGAGTTATTAAAGACACCTAACCTTGGTAAGAAGTCTCTGAATGAAATTAAAGATGTTTTAGCTCAGAGAAATTTATCTTTAGGTATGCGTGTTGCAAATTGGCCTCCTCCAGGACTTCGCACACCAAATAAATAACTGTTTTAGAAGGAATTTAAAATGCGTCATCGTACAAGTGGTCGTCATTTAGGCCGTACAGCAGCTCATCGTGCTGCTCTGTACCGCAATTTAGCTAAAGCTTTAATCACCTTCGAAGTTATCAAGACTACTGTTCCTAAGGCAAAGGAATTACGTCGCTTCGTTGAGCCATTAATTACTTTAGCTAAAGTAGATACTGTTGCAAACCGTCGTTTAGCTCAGTCACGTCTCAATGATGAGGCTGTAGTAGCTAAGTTATTCAACGTTATTGGTAAGCTTTCAGCAAACCGTAACGGTGGTTATACACGTATCCTTAAGGCTGGTTTACGTTCAACTGATAAGGCTCCTGTAGCGTACATCATGTTAACAGACCGTCCTGAAGCAGCTGCTGAATCAAAGGATTCAAAGGCTGAATAAATATATTGGGCGCCTAGTGCGCCCATAAAGGATTTTTAGCTTACTAACTGTACTAAAAACGAGGGTGAGATCTTGGATCAGATCATTGATTCTATTAAGCCAAATATTAAAGAAGTTACCGAGCTTTCTAAAAATGTAAGCAGAGTAATTCTTGAGCCATTTGAGCCTAATTATGCTCAAATTGTAGGCACAGCACTCCGTCGTATTATGCTGTCCTCTATTCCTGGATATGCCATCACCGCAGCTGAAATTGAGGGTGTAGTGCATGAATACAGTGCAGTAGAAGGCATACAAGAAGATATTCTTCTTATTCTTTTAAATTTAAAAGAAGTTGCTGTTGCATCAGAAGGTTCATTAAGAGACGAGCCTGTTCTTCATATCAAGAAGAAGGGAATCGGTCCTGTTACTGCCGGTGACATAATCTGTCCTGCAGGCATTGAAATCAAGAACCCAGAGTTGGTTATTTGTCATTTAACTGACGAAAACAAAGAGTTAAACATGAACCTTCATGTTTCTCGCGGACGTGGTTACGTTCCTTCTGTTAATCGTCCATATGTTGAGAATTCTGATGACAGATTCATAGGTCGTTTACTAATTGACCCATCATACTGTCCAGTTCTTAACGTATCTGTTCATACAGCTCCAATAGCTGATGATAAAGAGCAACTTATTCTCGATATTGAAACAAATGGTACAATTGATCCTAAGGTTGCTGTAAGCATTGCAGCCACAATTTTTGCAGATCAGTTAAATTCATTTGTAGATATCAGAAATTCTGTAGCTCCTGCTGAGGATTCATCATTCAGACCTCTGATCGATCCTAAGTTGATCTGTCCTGTTGAGGATCTTGAATTAACTGTAAGATCTGCAAACTGTCTGAAGACAGAGGGCATCAAGTACATTGGTGATCTTGTTCAGAAGACCGAAGTTGAATTATTGAAGACACCTAACCTTGGTAAGAAGTCATTAACTGAAATTAAAGATGTTCTTGCTGAGAGAGGATTATCTTTAGGTATGCGCCTTGAAAATTGGCCTCCTTCAGATTTAGATAATTCAATTTAATTTTATTAGGGCCTCGTGAGAGGCTCTTTTTAGTTTCACTAACCATTCCATCTCATTTCATATCTATTCACTTAAATTTTCATATGGTGTATTCTTTAGTTTAGCAATCTTTTATTAAGGGGTATTTATGTACATCAATATAGATACAAATTATGCAAGTGGACTTGTTGTAGGTGGACCAGTAATTAATGTTTTTACAAGAGATTTAGCTGGTACAGCAGACGGAATGACTGCAGCTTGGGTTTGTCCATACGACCCTGATATCGTGTTAGTGGTCTTAGATAAAACTCATACTACTTCAGAAAATATTAGACAGACAGGCAAGTTCGTTGTGACAATTCCATCTAAAGAACAGTTGGATAAGACATTAAAACTAGGTTCTGTTCATGGAAGAGATTTAGCAAACAAGCTAGAAGCTTTAAATATTGACTGCACTAAATCAGAAACACTGGGAATTGATGTTATCAAGGATGCTCTTGCCTATATAGAGTGTGAACTGTTAGATAAAGATCTTTTTGTAGATAAAGGCATTTGCCTTGGTAAAGCTGTAAATATTTCTGTAAATAAGAACTTTTGGGATAATACAGAGGAATCTTTTAATCCAGGATGCTTTAATAATATCAGGTATATTGGCGCTCATAAGTTCATGAGTGGGGGCGAGTCATTATGATGGATTTTGATTCGTTACCCGAAGATAAAAGAGATACATTGGTTAACGAAATAAGTCAGCTATATATAGATTTATGCGAGCAAAGTCTTAGTGAGCTTGATGAAGATGTATATAAGCGCATTTCTGACTTATATTTTGACAATGATTATGTTTTTGTCATTTCATTTCGTGAGGTGACTCAAGATGATATTGAATTTGTTGAATCCGATGTTGAGCCTGATTTTGTTGCAGAAATTGTTTACGAGGCAGAAGAGGGATCTTTGAAGAATAATATTCACGTGGTGGATATTATTTGTTCAATAGATGAGAATTCAGAACCTATGATTACTTGGGCAACTGGAAACTTCTTTCCTAATGGACAACAGTTCTAACAAGTCGGAGCATTCTGCTCCGACAGTTAACTCAAGGGTTGATTGTGATTGGAGTTCCCACGCTCACCATTGAAAAAAAGATATCAAGCTCATGATTTAACAGTGCAATGCAACCATTTGTCCAATCCGTTCTCTGAACAGATTCATGGTATTCGCTTTTTGATGGAGGTTGTCCGTGCACCATTATCATTCCTCCTGGCCTTTTCCCTAAAAGTCTAGCGTTTTTTATGTCCTCAGTGTTCGGATAGGAAATGTGAAAGGCTTTGTAATAGTTTGATTTTCTCTTGATGTAATCAAGAATGTATGTGCCTTCAGGAGTTCTCTTATCACCTTCAAACTGTTTTTTTCCGTAGGGTTTGTCTGATAATGCAATCCAGAAAGTTTTGACGACCTGTCCATCTTTCAGTAAAAGCATTTGATGAGCAGCCTTATTAACAACTACATGATCAACTAAAACAGTATTCTGTTTAGTAGAGGAGCATATTTTATTAACATCATAAAGATTTGAGATCCTACCAATCTTGGTGTAATCAAAATCTTCGTCATAAACTATCTCAGCTGTAATTGCTCTTGCGAGAAGGTCATTTGGAATATTATAAAAATCATTGCACAATGCAGTGCAAGAAAATGATAACAGGAATGCCAGAAATACTTTCCCAAACATTCTTATAACCTGATATATTGCGATGTTGTGCGAAAAAATATCCAATTAATTATGCTT
>JBJEWX010000144.1:0-10798 GCA_051885275.1 Succinivibrio sp.
CTCTCTGACATATTGCTGTTTCCTTAAATCTTAGCTTTATTCATTATAGCAGATATGGTTTTATGATGTATTTTTAGGATAAAGTGTTGCAGGATTTGATAAAGTAGAGAGTATAAGGATGGAAGCTCTTTTGATAATGTAAATTTGCTGACTTAGTCAGCAAATTTAGCTTACTTACTGCTTTTGACAGTAGATACATTCAGGACCTGCAAAGATCATTGCATAGGCTTTAACATTCCTGCCTTTAAAGTCTATTGCTGAATTCAGAAAAAGTGCTGTTGGATCTGATTTATCAAAATGAATCTTGTATCACCGCACTACGTACTAAAGGACAGGAGAGGAGTCTTTTGATAATACAATTAAAAAAAATCCCGCGTTAAAAGCGGGATTCCAGGCTACTTAGAACTAAAGCAGCTTAATTTCTCCTAAAGAGGCTAAGCAGTATCACTATTTAATCGACGAGTTGTACTTGTATATGAAGTGATTAACAGACCTGATTGTATTCTGTTTTACAGATATTCTTCAAAGGCTCTTCTTACAGCTACAGCTGCTTCCTTCTCATCCTCACCTTCAATGTGGATGTAAATCTCATCCTGATAACGGATACCTAATCCTAACAAAGCAAAAATACCTCCTCTCAGATCAATTGTATGATCCTGATAAATAAGAGTAATCTTTGATGAATAGCCACTGATGGCTTTTAAAATGGCACCAGCAGGACGGGCATGAACACCATCTCTGTCTTTTATCTTATAAGTTAGCTTTTCCATTTTGATATCCTAAATTCATATGCTATTAGTATTTAAAAATTAAATCTATCATAGAAACAGACACAATATAGGCAAAAAACTGCCTGACACATAAAAAAGTTAATCCTTTTGTATGTCTATTCTGTTCCTTAATTTTTGTCCTGCCCTAAACGTAGTTACAGTTCTTTCTGCAATTGTAACCTCTTTACCGGTCTTTGGATTTCTGCCTGGTCTTGCATTTTTCTTTTTTAGTTCAAAGTTTCCAAAACCAGTTAGCTTAACCATTTCTCCTTGTTCAAGGGTTTGAGCTATCTCTTCAAAGAAACTGTCAACTAACCCCTGTGCATTAGATTTTGACATTCTTAACTTATTAATAAGTCGTTCTGCAATTTCCGCTCTTGTTAGTGCCATAAATTTTCCTTTTGTAAGAGGGTTCTTTCAGTCAGTACAAAAAAATCATTACTACTTGTAATATAATACAAAAATCAGTAACTGTTTCGTGATGAAGGCAATATTTTTTCAATTAGTGGCTTTGTTCATGAATTTTTAGCTGTTTTGTCTTTTGTATTATTAGGAGCTTGTTTGAGCAAATATAGCACTGAAACAATCACTCTTGTCGAGGGATCTGTTTTTAAGCAGGATCTAAACAGTTTTGTTGGCACAAGCAGACCATCTACATTCTTCTTTAAAATGGGATCTGACAGTATGGTATTAGATTCAATTTTTAAGGATGATGTGATTGTTGTTGACAGAAATATAGAGCCTGAAAGCGGTGATTATGTTATTGCCTGTGTCAATGGCAGATTTATGCTTAGACAGTTTATTGACGGGGATATGCCAATGCTTTGTTGCGCTGATGATAAAGTGCCTAACATAAGCATTTCCTCGCTTAGGGATTTTGAAATATTTGGAGTTGTCTGCTCAGTTATCAGGAAGCAGCCAAACCTAAAAAGGCACAGATAACATTAATTGCTTTTGCAGTGTGTGCTACAATCAGGCATAAATCAGCAAAACAACAGTATTGTTACAGCATTTTTTTTGTAGTTTAGACATTAAGTTTTAGGAGAAACAGGTGTCAATTAAATTAGCAGTTTATGGATATGATTCAGATATAGGCAAGCTTGTAATTGAGACAATTGATGAGCAGGGTATTGAGTTTTCTGAGGTTTATCCTCTCTCACCTTTAGGTGGAGAATATGATGCTGTAAGAATTGGTAAAAAGAATTACTTTGTAGAACCTGTAGACAGGTTTGACTTTTCAAAAGCAGATGTGGCAATTTTTCTGACTACTCAGGATGAGTCCCAAAGATGGGTAAATGAGGCAAGGGAAAAAGGCTGTATTGTTGTTGACAACAGTCATCTGTTTAGCGGTGATGGCAATACAGTTACAATTGTGCCTGAGCTTAATCCGTATGACAGCAAAAAAGCCCTTGAGAGCAGGCTGTGTATTCCTGCTTTAGCCTCATCAGTTCAGCTGTGTTTTGCCCTTAGTGTACTTCATGATGAGTATGGAGTTGCAAAAGCTACAGTAACATCGCTTGAATCAGCATCTGAATATGGCAGGCTTGGTACTGAGACTTTAGCACATGAAACCACTTTGCTTTTAAACGGAATGCAGGGAGAGCATCAGGGTTTTCAAGAAGCTCTGGCATTTAATCTGCATACTAAAATGGGAACTGTTGAAGAAAACGGCAATACCGATCATGAGAATACCATTGTTAGGGAAGTAAGCAGTATTTTAGGACGTTTTGCCAGAGGCCTTGAGGTAACAAGTATTCTAGTTCCTGTGTTTTATGGTCACACAATGGTAGTCAATGTTGAACTTGAAGAGAGAACCTCTGTCGACAAGATTAAATCGCTGATTGAAAAATCACAGTTGCTAACTCTTGCAGCAGATGATCAATTACTGACACCTGTAACCGATATAATAAATGAAAGAACAGTTATGATAAGTCGCCTGCGTGAGAATGGGACAGGTGGCAAATCATTCAGTTTTGTGATTATGATTGATAACACAAGACGAGGAGAGGCAATCTCTGTGGTTGAGATAGTCAAACTTCTTGCAAAACAGCTGTAGAACAGGCTTAATAATCTGTAAAAAATGTGCACAGTTTATGCATAATAAAATGAAAAGTGCGATCAGGCTAAATTTTGACGTATTCATTTTCAGATAAAATTACTGCATAAGTTAGGGGTTGTTATTTATGCACGCTTACAAGAAAATTATTTTAAATGCCACATTAGCTCTGCTTTTGCCGTTTGGTGCATATGCGGCAGATGATGATGGCACCTTTACTATTACCATTCAGGGGCCTGAAGTTGAAGATCTTATACAAAGACCTGCAGCAAGACCAGTGCAGCGTCCTGCAAGAACTCAGGCTGCAGCTCCAAGAAGAGCCACAACCCCTGCCACCCCTGCAGGTAATGCTCAGCGAGCAACAGCCCCACAGGTAAATGCCGCACCTGCAGTAAACAGACAGAATGCTACTCCTGCACAACCAAATACAAATGCCACAGCTGCTAATGCCACCCCTGCAACCCCTAGCAGAACCTATACTGTAGCAGCAGGTGATACCATCTGGTCTGTTGCTCACAAATATCTGCCGCAGGACCGAAGCTTCAATGAGTTTCAGATAGTAGCAGCAATTTACAGAAACAACCCAAATGCATTTTTAAACAGAAATGTAAATCAGCTTACCCGTACTACAATCACTATTCCTGATGACAAGGAAATTGCAAGAGAGAGTATGCAGGCAGGAAGTCAGCTTCTTGCAAGAGGAAGTATGGAGCTTCCTCCATTAGCTTCTCCTGTGAGTGATGTCAGAACAGAAACTGCAGAAGCATCAAATGAAAGTCCACAGACTGCCGCACAGGATAAACAGGTTACTCAAAATGGAGCCTCAATACAGGCTGAAACTAAAAAGGATAGTGATATTCCTGAGTATACTGCTACTGAAACAAAGATAAGAATGATGCAGGAGGAGCAGAAGAACAAGGAGCTTGGAGAGCTTATCCCTGCTGATTCTAATGGTGCTGACAATGACAAGTCAGATGAAGAAGATAAAGCTAAAGAAAAGAAGACAGAAACTAAAGATGTAGCTTCAACTAAGGCTGAGGTGGCAGTCGATACCCAGGCAATTAGAATCATGCTTGAGGAAAACAAGCGTTCTATTGATCAGAAGACTAAGGTTTTAGAGCAGCAGCTTGCAGAGGCAATGGAGCGTATGAAAAAATCCTCAGCTGCAACTGCAAAGACCGCAGCGGACAGTGTTGCCACACTGTCAGGTCAGTATGACAAGATTATTTCTGGCCTGCAGCAGGATATTATTGAGATTAAGGGCGCTTTATCCAAGCTGTCACAGGATAATGACAGAATGAGAGAAATGCTGCTTGCAAATGATGAAAAGATTGAGGATATGCAGCTGCAGCTTTCACAGTTCTCAATTGCCTCCCCAGCCTCAGAGCTTGATCTTAACCGTCCAATGATGATGATCCTGTTTGGAGCTGGTCTGCTGTCACTTGTAATGCTAATCGTATTCCTTATCTTCAAGGCTAAATCAAGAGCTAATGCAAGAGTATTCTCTGATGACTTTGATGTGGATGATGATTTTGGCAACGAGGATACCCTCCTTTCAGATGAAAATGGCACTATCACCTTAGAGGATAATATTGGTGATACTGATGCAGAGGAGCAGAAGACTGAAGATACCGAACAGCCGAAGGCTGAGGTTCAGAATGAGGAGGTTACAAAGAAGGAGCCTCCAAAGGAAGAAAAATCTGATGTAGAAAAGATTTTAGAGGAAGATGATTCTGATGGTGAGGTATTTGACGAGGTGTCAGATGCAGCACAGGCTGAATGGGACAAGGCTGCCACAACAGAGAACAAAAAATCTTTGAAAGATTCTAATGAAAGTGTCTTAAGTGAGTGGTCAAAGGCATTAGATGAACAGAGTGAGGATGAAAAGAGTGTTGATGTTTCATCCACTGATGAACAGAGTGTGGCGGATGATTTAAAGGAGAAGTCTTCCTCATCTGCTGAAGATGAAATGGCCAATGCCTGGGCACAGGCTTTAAATGAACAGGAAAAGTCTGAAAAAGCCGAAGATACTCCTGTAAATGAGCAGGAAGCAATGGCAAGTGCCTGGGCACAGGCTTTAGATGAGCAGGAAAATTCTGAAAAAGCTGAAGATACTCCTGTAAATGAGCAGGAAGCAATGGAAAATGCCATGAGTAAGGCTCTAAATGAAAGCTCAGATGAACAAAAATCTGAGCCTGAGCAGAACTCAGATGAAGAGCCTTCAGTTGAGCCTTTGTCAGAAGCTGTGGAGCAGGAGGCATCCTCTGAGTTAAATATTGAAAAGGATAATGCAGAATTTGGCAGCTCTCAGGTAACAGCAGATACTGGTTCAATAAAAGAGCAGGAGCTTTCTGAGGAATTACCTTCTGATGAGAATACTATAGAGAACTCAACCTCTTTAGAACCTCTTGAAAATACCAGTGCGGCAATCCCGCAGGAGGACTTGTCCTCTAAGACTGAGTCTAACAGTGTTGTGGTTGAAGATGTCAGTGAGGAAGAGCTATTAGCTGAGTTTGAAAATAGTGCAAAAGCAAGTTCACAAGACGGCAATGAAGGCATGGATTCAGATAATCCTGAATCCTTGGATAATTCTTTTGACACAGAAGATAACTCAAAGGACAATCTGACTGATAATTCACAGAACTTAGAAAATGATGAAGTCTCAGATGCAAATTCTGAGTCTCAAAGTGATGACAGTCAGCTGCAAAGCGAACTTTCAGGTGAAGAGAAAGCTTTTTTAGAGGCAGTATCTTCAAATCAGACTAAACTTTCTCAAACATTGGATATTGACAGTCAGAATAACCTGGATGGGAAGGTGGATGAGGCTGAGCCTAAGCCTGATGAGAGAGCACAGGGTGATCTGAACAGCTCAAATAAAAACCTTGGAACAAAGGTAGATGAAGTCTTAAATGATGATCTGAATTTAGAGGAGCTGCTTACAGAGGATAGCAGCGATGCAGATGCAGCTTCTGATGAAAACAGCAGTGAAGCATATGAAAATATATCTGAAGACACAGATATAAATTCAGATGACTCTATAACAGATGATAACGGTTTTAAGGCTGATACAGATGATTTATCCACTGAATCTGATGTATCTGATACAAATCCAGAAGAAGAGGAACTGTTCGATTCTGACACAATTACTCAGAATACATCTTCGCTTCAAGACGGTAGTGAAGAAACTTCAGATGAAACATACAATGAGCCAAAAGAAGCTTTTGATTCATCTGTTGAGCAGGATGATAATTCAGACGTTGTTTCCTGGACTGTTCCTGAAGAGGAATTTGATATTGTAAACTCAGATAATAGCTCAAAAAATGATGCTGAGTCTGTTGATAATGCTTTAGGCAATGAGAATGCTATAGAGGAGGATAATACTGAAGAACCTCAAAATGTAGCTGATTCTTCCACAGAGGTTGCAGAGCCTGAAGATAATAATTCTCCTGATCTTAGTTTGTCTCAGGAGGATATGACAGGTACTGAGGATTCATTGGAGAATACACAGGAGGACTTTGAAGAGTCTTCAGATACACCTCCTTTTGAAACTGATCTAAAAGAGCTTGAAAGCAGAATGAGTTCCTCTGCCTCCATAATTGATCCTGATGCTGACAGGGATATTATGAATATGCTCAGTGCCGGGGTTGATAAAAATGATTCTTTGCCATATGAGAGTGAGGATAAGGCTTTTTCTGCTGATGATATAGTTTCAATGATGAGCAGTGCAACCCACATAAATGAGGATACTATATCTGAAAAGAGTGATTTTCAGTTAGAAGAAAGTGCTGCTAATGAGGTGGGTGCTGACAGTGGAAAAGCTGAAAACTCTCTTGAGAGTGTATCTGATGTCATAGGCCCTATCAGTGATGAGAATGACAATGAGCAGGATATAAACGCAGCAGCTCCATCCTATGAGGGACTCACACCTAAAGAGCATCAGTACTATGTGGATGAGCTGAACCTTGCAAGGCTGTATTTTGAAACTGGTGATACCGAAGAGGCTTTAAAGATTATTGATGATGTTAAAGAGCATGGAAGTGATGATCTTAAACTTGAAGCCTCAAAGATTATAGAAACCTATGGTAACTGAAGAACAGATAATCGGGCTTGATGACAGTAAACTTGTCAATTTTAAAGATGATCCTGGGCGTTTAAGTGTGCTGATGGCAGACAGGGAGGCTGCAAAGGCCCTGGCAGCTCTTTTTGAGCATGCCTATGAGATGGGCTTTGAACTTAGGATTGCCTCTGCTTACAGAAGCTTTTACAGACAGTTTAAGATCTTTGATGAGAAATTCAAAGGCAAAAGAGCTGTTCTTGATGAGCATGAGGATCCAATGGATATTAGTGCACTTTCAGATGAGCAGAAGGTTTTGGCTATAGTCCGCTATTCAGCAGTTCCTGGCTTTTCAAGACACCATTTTGGAACTGATTTTGATGTCTATGCCATAAATCTGCTTCCTGAGGGCAAAGAGCTTGAGCTTACCGCACGCGAGTATGAAAAAGGGCAGTATTTTCATAAGCTAGGTCAGTATTTGGGCTCTAATCTTGGAAAATTTGGTTTCATAAGGCCTTATAGCGGAAAAGGTTGTATTGCCTATGAACCCTGGCACATCTCTTATGAAAAAAGTGCAGTAAACTTTGTTAAAAATTTCCCGCTTGAATTTGCTTTAGATTATCTTGGATCATTTAATGAACCATGGATCCCCTATGCTATATCCTATGTAAAAGAACACTATAGGGAGCTAATCTGTTTATGAGTCTTGATATTTTAAATACTGTGATTGTAGGCTCAGGACCTGCCGGCCTTACAGCTGCCGTATATGCCTGTAGAGCTAATTTAAAGCCGGTGCTCATTGAAGGTATGCTTCAGGGAGGACAGCTGACCACAACTCCTGAAATTGAGAACTGGCCGTCAAGGTATGATAATCCCTCAGGATATGATCTTATAGAGGATATGAGAAAACATGCCTCAAATTTAGGAACACAGTTTATAAGTGATACAGTAAGCGCTGTGTCCTTAAATGGTGAGGTTAAGGAGCTTACACTTTCCTCTGGCAGAAAAATTCTGTCAAAAACTGTCATTATCTGTACTGGTGCAAATGCCAAATATCTTGGTATTCCTTCAGAGAAGGAATACATGGGAAGGGGAGTATCTGCCTGTGCTACCTGCGACGGTTTTTTCTATCGCAACAGGGAGGTTGCAGTAATTGGTGGAGGCTCAACAGCATTTGTTGAGGCTCTTTACCTGTCTAACCTCTGCTCTAAGGTATATCTTGTGCACAGACGTGACTCTTTCAGAGCGGAAAGTGTTCTTGTGGATAAACTAAGGGAAAAAGAGCAAACCGGAAAGGTTGAGTTTGTTTTAAATTCTAAAGTTAAAGAGATCATAGGTGATGGTAACAGCGTAACCGCTCTTAGAACTGAATCAAACGGACTGCCAAGAACAATTCCTTTAAGCGGAGTTTTTGTTGCAATTGGGCATCAGGCAGCTACTGATATTTTTAAAGGACAACTTGAGCTTTTAGAGGATGGAACCATTAAAACAGGGTTTAGCTCGCAAACCTCAACTTCTGTAGCTGGAGTTTTTGCAGCCGGTGACTGTGCAGACAATGAATACCGTCAGGCAATAACCTCTGCAGGACAGGGCTGTAAGGCAGCCTTAGATGCTGAAAGATATCTTATGAGGCAGGAATGATACAGGATATTGCCCCTAAGGTTTTTCACAATGAGTTTTCCTTAAGGAGAAAGGCTAAGCCTTCTGATTATGTTTTTGTATTTGATGGAAATAATATATTAATCAGAGGGGATGGCCTAAATAGCCCCTTATCCTTACCAAAAGCTTCTCTTTTTGAATCTGAAACACTCCTGTATCTGTTCTCAATTGATGAAAATGCCTACTATCTTTATATGGGACAAAGAGAGTGTCTCCTTGATGGATATGAGTATCTTACTAAAAGAGTGCTGCGATCTGACAATCCACGTCAGGTATGTTTTGCTGCTTTTACAGCTTATCAGCTGTATCAGTGGTACACAAACAACAGATTCTGCGGACACTGTGCAAACAGGACAGTTCATAGTGAATCTGAAAGAGCCTTAACCTGTCCTCTCTGTGGCAATATAATCTATCCTAAAATTGCACCTGCAGTAATTGTTGGTGTAACAGATGGTGATAAAGTGGTTGTCACAAGATATAAGGGCAGGAGCTATAAAGGTATTGCCTTAATTGCTGGATTCTGCGAGATTGGCGAGACTCCGGAGATGACTGCTGTAAGAGAAGTAAAAGAAGAAGTAGGTCTGTGTATAAAGGAGCTCAAATATGTTGGCTCGTAGCCATGGGGTATAGACAGTAATCTTCTGATTGGCTTTATCGCTAAGCTGGATGGAGACAGTACTATTGTTCGTGATCAGAATGAACTGTCTGAGGCTTTATGGGTTAGGAGAAGTGAATTAGAAACTCCAGATTCTGACATCTCCCTTACAAGAACCATGATCATAAAGCTAAAAAATGGAGAGTACTGATTAGACAGTGTGTAATAAAGACGGCGAGTCATGGTTTTTTACATAAAAAAAAACGCCTCTCATTTTGCTGACAGCTCATACTTCCTTATGTTTTTTTCAAATAGCCTTCCCTTATCTTCTAAAAGACAGCCCCAGATTTTACGGCCTTTAAAATCCGATAAAACGGGGCTGAGAACTCATGCATAAAACTAAGGGGTTAGAGAAGGCATTTTATAAGGGTTTTGTGATAAATCTCAGTTAGCTTTTCAATGCAGTCAAGCTCAACAGCTTCATTTACCTTGTGAATGAGATTTGATCTTGGGCCAAATTCAACTACAAGAGTACCAAGCGGAGCTATAAAGCGTCCATCTGAGGTACCTCCTGCGGTGGACAGCACTGGAGTAATACCTGTCACCTCTTCAATAGCCTGCTTGAGCGAGTCAAGCAGTATTCCGCCTTTTGTAATAAAAGGAAGACCGTTTACTACAAAGTGAATATCTGCCTTTATCTTAGTCTTTGCTAAAAGCTCTTTAACCGTATTTTCGATTAACTCAGGACTTAAAGCATCACTAAATCTCCAGTTACACATAATCTGACAGGTACCTGGAACCACATTCTCAGCACCACTGCCACACTGGATGTTGGTTACCTGAAAGGAGCTTTTTGGAAAGAATTCAGAGCCCTCATCCCACTGATAGGAGCAAAGCTCTGAAATTAGCCTTGCAGCATGATGGGCAGCATTATCACATAGGGCAGGATAGGCTACGTGTCCTTGTATTCCCTGAACGGTAATATGAGCTGTGATTGAGCCTCTGCGACCATTTTTTATGGTGTCACCAAAGGTATCAGCACAGGATGGCTCTCCAACAACGCAAAAGGTTGGGATCATTGCTTTCTTTTTAAGATACTCAACCACAAAAGGAGTTCCGCCTTTGGCATCACCTTCTTCATTTGAGGTTACAAGATATCCAATCGTTCCTTTGTGATTTGGATTATTTAAAACAAATCTGCAAAGGGCAACAGCCATAGCCGCATCAGAGGTTTTCATATCCTGAGAGCCTCTGCCATACAGGAGTCGTCTGCCTTTGTCATCTTCTATTTCCTTAGCACTGTAAGGATCGTGAGCCCATTGACTTTCATCTCCAGGGCTTACCACGTCAGTGTGACCTAAAAATAGAAAAAAAGGCTCTCCACTGCCATGAGTTGCAAGCAGATTGTCTGTGCCGGAATCCTTTAGGGTCAGACAGGAAAAGCCACACTCACTTAGAGTTTGACGAAGCAGATCCTGACAGCCGTTATCATTAGGGGTTACAGACTGTATACCTATCAGCTTTTTTGCAAGATCTACAGTATTTATATTTATACTAGTCATCTTCTGTTGGGTACTGTAAAAATAATTTTCTTTCAAGGCGCAGGAATTTATAGGCGGTCTTGCTTTTTTCTTCCACTTTAAGCGCATCAAATCTGCCATAAC
>JBJEWX010000145.1:0-2366 GCA_051885275.1 Succinivibrio sp.
ACAAGTTACACTAGCCCGAAAAATATTCCTAAAATTTACTGCTCAATGTCAGATTCATAATAAGCACCTCTCTGATAGAATCTAACATGAGAGCTCCTATAAAAATAATTCTGCACTGATATAGTCAGAAAAAGAAAAAACGGTGCATAAAAAGCACTGAACAGGTAAAAAAAAATCGCACTGCAGCAACTGACAGCACGATTTTCTTTGAAGGTTATCTTTTAGAAGATATTAGAAGTTTTCGTAATTTCTGATGGTAACCTGTTTGCCATCTGCTCCAACTGGAGCAATTTCACCTAATACCCAGGCCTTTTCACCAGTTGCGTTTAAAACCTCAACAGCCTTGGCTGCCTCGTCCTTTGATACGACAGCAATCATACCAACGCCACAGTTAAAGGTTCTGAACATTTCATAAGCATCCACATTACCATTCTTCTGCAGGTACTTGAATACTTCAGGTCTTGTCCATGAGTCTCCGTCACAGGCTGCACAGGTGCCCTCTGGCAGAACACGAGGAATGTTTTCCCAGAAACCGCCACCGGTGATATGAGCTAATGCATGAACATCAACTTCTTTGATTAGTTTTAAGATCTGCTTTACATAAATTCTTGTAGGAGCCAGCAGAGCATCGGCTAAAACTGTGCCGTCTGAGAGTTTATCCTCAAGAGGTTTTGCACCGACCTTCTTTAAAATGTGTCTGATTAGGGAATAGCCGTTTGAGTGAGGGCCTGAGGAGGCAATACCAATTAAGGCATCACCGACTTTAACCTTTGAACCGTCAATGATCTTATCCTCATCAACTACGCCTACAGCAAAGCCTGCCAGATCATAGTCACCCACCTCGTACATGCCAGGCATTTCTGCAGTTTCACCGCCTACAAGTGCGCAGCCTGCAAGTTCACAGCCATGGGCAATACCGGTTACAACAGTTGTTGCAGTATCAACATCAAGCTTGCCGGTTCCGTAGTAGTCAAGGAACAGGAAAGGTTCAGCACCCTGAACAACAATGTCATTTACGCTCATTGCAACAAGATCCTGACCTACAGTTGAGTGTTTCTGAAGATCAATTGCCAAACGAAGCTTTGTACCTACACCATCGGTGCCGGTAACTAATACTGGGTTTGTGTAACCCTTTGGAATTCTGGTTAAAGCTCCAAATCCGCCTAAACCGCCAATTACCTCAGGACGAGTTGTTTTCTTTACAGGAGCTTTGATGCGCTGTACCAGCTCATCTCCAGCGTTAATATCAACACCAGCTTCTTTGTAGGTTAAATTAGATGCCATCATGATCTCCGGAAGATAAAAATATTTATGTGCGCAATTTTACTAGAATACACAGAGAATTTCACTATAAATCTGCAAACGAACGCCTCCTGTTTGCCTGACAGCGAAAGTCTGCCTGCTTTAGGACAGAACCTCTGTCTAGAGTTTTTGGCTTTTTCCCACCAGTAGTGTCTGATAAAGCTTAAGCCCTGCATAACTGTGTTAGAATTGTCAGAGTCATTTAGGAGATTGCGATGAAAATTACAGCTTTACTGGTATCTTTACTACTGACAACTGAGGTAATGGCATCTGAGGTTTTTCAAAAACCTATAGCAGATGGAATGGATAAAGCTATTATTGACTCTTTCAGGCAGTTAGTCTCAAAAGAGGTAATTGATGATGTATCTTCAGTATCAATTGAAGATATAAAAAATTCGGTAAGCTCATTAAGACTGAAGGATGATTATTTTGAAATCACCTTTGATGATGCAAAGGTAAAAGAAATAATAAATGCACAGGGCTTTTCAGCCTGGTCAGGCTTAAGTGAGCCTGTGCTTGTATGGCTTGCATCAGTTGATGAGAATTCAGTCAGCGTACTAAACGGTGACAGTGAGGATCCGATAGTCAGCGGATTAAAGGCTGCATCTTCAAAAAACAACTACAACCTGATGTTTCCTGTAATGGATCTTGATGATGTGGCGCAGGTTAACGGACAGACAATTCTGACCCACTCAGACAAAATTCTGGCAAAGGCATCTGAGCGTTATGAGGCAGAATTCTTTGTGGCAGGAGCTTTGGACTGCAGTGTGGATTCTAATGAGTATCTGATTAAATGGAACGTTTACTCAAAAGAGGGAGTTCTTTTAGGCTCAGGACAGAATTACGGAGATGCTGAAAATACCTGCTCACAGATGTCACGAGATATCGCCAGGATTTTAATGAACAACCTTGTCAAAGAGGATGAGAAAAAGGATCTTAAGACAAGTGCAGGCGAGGCTTTGAACATTACAGACACTAAGACTGACGGTACAATAGCTCTGGGCCCGGTTAAAGGCGGAGTCAGAATTTTAATAAACGGAATTGACAATGTTTCTGATTATCCT
>JBJEWX010000146.1:0-10757 GCA_051885275.1 Succinivibrio sp.
AGCGCTTCGCAATCCGTGAAGGTGGCCGTACTGTAGGTGCTGGTGTTGTTGGTACTATCATCGAGTAATACCTCCTGCACTTTGTGCTAATAATGAAGCCAGGCTTTGCCTGGCTTTGATATTTCTGTTGTAATAATATTTCAGTTAACCTATCAGCTATCATTGCCTTCTATCTTTTCTGTCAGTTTCAATTCTTCTCTCCTGCGATACTTTACTGGGGGTAATCCGTATTTCTTTATAAAAGCTCGAGTAAAGTAAGAATGGTTGTTAAAACCACAGGCAACTGCGATATCTATAACCTTAAGTTCGCTTTCTCTTAATTGTTTTGCAGCAACCTCCAGTCTGTAATTTACAAGAAACTCATTAAAGCTCTGTTTGGTAACATCTTTGAAGATTTTCATAAAATGGCTTTCCGATACGCCACAGATCTCTGCCATGAATGCGATTGTAAGATGCTTATGGAAACAGTTCTGCACCTTGTAAACTGCTTTTTTTACTTTGTCGGCTTTAATATGTTCAGACACAAGATTCTGTGATACTTCAACGCTCTTTTTGCAAACCGTGTGCATGATGTGAATAAGATCTGAAATGATGAGTAATCCGTCTTCGGTGTAGCTTTCGTGTCGGCAGTTAAAAAGTTCATTTATATAAGGGAACAGTTCAGCATTTATAAGAGATCTGCTGGGAATGTAGGGATCTAAAGAACGCTCCCCTCTTACGAAAGGGGCGATATATTTGTCGTAAAGATAGTAGGTTGTGCCCTGTGAATGAAGATATTCAAGGTCAAAAACGATATTGATATAGTTAGCCTCTACATTTTCATACTGGAATAAGGCATGAGGCTGTTCTGGAAGTATTACAGAAATATCACCTCTGTCCATTTCAAACTTTCTGCTGTTTACAGAGACTGTAAGCCTACCGTCAATAACATAGATAAATTCGATTTCCTTATGCCAGTGCAGAGGATAACTTGTGATGTGCAAAGGCATCCTCACATGGTAAATAGCATATGGAAAATTAACTGTACCGTGATTGACATTTTCGTGAATAGATTTTTGTTCTTCTATCATAAACTACCATATCAGCAATTTTATTGAAAACAGATCCTTTATAAGGCAAATTACATGATAATTTTATTACAAATAATAGGATTGTGTTAAAAAGTCGATGGCATTCTGAAAGAATATCTGATTTTTAAGTATTAAAATGCTAATTATAGTTGGATATAAAAAAGGAGCATGTTGTATGCAGGTAGAAGGAATATCACACAAGTGCGCTTTTACAGATTGTTATTCTTTAAATGAAGATGAGCTGGTCATCAATGTAAAAACCAATAAATCAATCAGTAAAGTAGTGATTGTTCATGCCGATCCATACATTTTCGGCTGTTCCGGTACTGATCCATGGACAGGTCAGCCTCTTGAACTTCATATTGAAAAAGAGCTTTCACACGAATTAATATGGTCTGTCACATTAAAACCAGAATTCAAGCGTATTCAGTACTATTTTGAAATCTATGCAGGTGACGAGTTATGCTATCTGTTTGAAGATGGAGTCCATGATAAGGATTTCATGAAAAAGGACAACATCATCAGACATTTCTACAAATTTGCCTGGATGAACCGTGCCGATATCTGTACACATCCTAAGTGGGTTGAAGATATCGTCTGGTATCAGATATTTCCTGACAGATTCTGCAAGCTCGATTATGAGGGCAATAAGCAGTTAAACGACTGGGATGATTATAAATCTCTGACCAGACATTCTTTTTATGGTGGAAACCTGAAGGGTGCAATGAGTAAGCTGGAGTATCTAAAAGATCTTGGCATTACAGGCATTTATTTCACTCCACTTGTTACCTCAACTGAGAATCACAAATATAACATCTCAGACTATGAGCATATCGATCCTGATTTTGGAGACAATGAGTACTTTAGAAAACTGGTAGAAAAGGCACACTCTCTGGGAATTAAGGTCATGATTGATGCTGTTTTCAATCATTCTGGACGAGGATTTTTCGCCTGGCAGGATGTTGTGAAAAACGGCAAAAACTCAAAATATTATGACTGGTATTTTGTTAAAAAGGACAATTTCAGTTTTGATGGAAACACCAAGGATGGAAGATATTACAGCTTTGCCTTTGTAGATGAAATGCCAAAGCTTGATACTTCAAATCCTGAGGTTATGGACTACTTTACTAAAGTATGCAAAGACTGGATTGAAATGTGGAACATTGACGGCATCAGATTTGATGTTGGAAATGAGATTTCTCACGCTTTTATTAAGAAACTGCATCGCGAATTAAAGGCTGTAAAACCTGATCTGTTCTTATTAGGTGAGATCTGGATGGATTCAACACCATACCTGTTAGGGGACGAGTATGATTCTGTAATGAACTATCCTTTCATGCAGTCATTAAGTAACTTCTTTGTCGATGAGACCTTAAGCTCTGACGATTTTATGTACATGATGAATTACTGTTATTCTCTGTATATGAAACAGGTTAATCAGGTTGTATTTAACTTCCTTGACAGCCACGACGTGGACAGAGCCATTACACGCTGCGGAAGTTATGACAAGTTTATACAGCAGCTTGGCGTACTGGTTACCATGCCTGGTTCTCCATGTATTTACTATGGCACAGAGATTGCTCTTGAAGGAAAGAATGATCCTGACAACAGAAGACCAATGCCATGGAAAGACATTGAAAATAAGGTTTATGACAAGACCATCAGCACTGTAAAGTCACTGATCTCACTGCGTAAACAGCATAAAGCCTGCGAAAGCCAGAACATAACCTGGCATTCAGAAGACGGCAGATTCATTAAATATGAAAAACATTCTGCTGATGAAGTATTAAAAGTATATATAAACGCTGGCAATTCACCTTTAGATGTCACAATAAACAATGAACAGGTACTGTTCAGTCACCTTTATGACAGTTCATGTCTTCAAAAAGGAGGCGTGATTATAACTAAGCTCTTGTAAATGAAGTATTTAGGTATTGGAGAGACTGTACCTTAGTTTACACATTTGGGCAATTTCGGTGATCTGAAGTTTCCCATTTTTTTGTGAAAAGCATTCAGATAGGAGATGGGATAACAGTGCTGAGGAGAAAGAGATCTGTAAAACAAAAAGGCGGACTTGATGTCAGTCCGCCTCTTTGAGTGTGGTTTTAAGGATTATTCACCACTATAAAGAGTTGATTGCATCCAATAGGGTAGCGTTCTGATTCGTGCCACAGAATTCACCTAATTTGGTGCCTAATTGCTCAGCATAGGCGTCACTAATGGTGGTGTTGCCAGATGCAGCTGAGAGGTAGCCATCGATCCACATGATTAAAAGAGGCATGGTGTTGCCGCTCTGTATAAACTCTGAACACTTAATCTTTGCAATATCCTGCTCTTCAGCTGAGGCAACGTTGGCGGTTACGGTTAATGCTAGTGCAGCTACTGCTGAAGTTAGTAATTTTTTCATAATAAACTCCGTTAATTCTGTTATTATTCCATAGCCTGAGCAGCTTCAAGAATAGATGCGTTAGGATTCTCAGAACAGTATTTACCCATGTGAGCGCCTAATTTCTCAATCCACTCATTGCTTAATACGGTATTGCCGCTTTTCTGTGATGCGTATCCGTCAAGCCACATTAAAATCATACCCATACCTTCCTGGTCCTGAATAAATTCGCTGCACTTAACCTGGGCAACATCGGTTTCTGCAGCATTAACAGCAAAAGATCCCCCTGTCATAGCGACAGCAAGGCCAATGATCATCAAAGCACGTTTCATATTGAGTCCTTTTGTTTGAAAAAAATTCCCCTATAAATAATATAAGAGACCGTAAGATGAGCAGTGTGACTTAAAAAGGCCATAGATCAGTTCTAACTTATCTAACTTACACCACTCGCGAGTCGAGTATAATTGATTAAAATATTGTCCACAAGTAATATAATAAACTCACTTTAGTTTATATGCGGATTTATTGAGATATATCTCATTTTTACATTTAAATATGTCCGTAAAACCTCATAATGAGGCTACTATACTTTATGTTTCGGCGAATTTTTTATGTGAAGGTTGTTGAACTTTATCTGATAGTGTGTCTGTTCCAAAATAATCAGAATTGCCCCATAAAGAGGCTTATATATCATAATCTCTTAAGTGGACTGATATTTATGTTAACTCCTTGATTGTTGGATAATTTATATTTATTTGCGCAAATTCGTGGTTTTGTTTTTGCGAAGCGCATTTAATAAGCGGAAAATTTTTAAAGAAAATCAGTAAATAATAAGGCAGAATATTTTGTGAAATTTTCTGAAAACGCTGTTTAATAAATTAACATACAAATGTTTTTTTCTTACTGTTTTCTTTTGACGCTACTTCCTGTCAGTACAGTCATTCAATACAGACAGTCAATCAATAACTTTATACATTAACTTTACAGGAGAGCTTCCATGTTTAAAAGTCGTACCTCTATGGTGTTAAGTGCTGTTTTTGTCTTTCTGATTCTATATTGCATTTTTTCATATAACAGTCTTGTATCAATGGATGAGAGTACTTCTGCAAAATGGTCTAATATCGAAGTTCAGTATCAGCGCCGTGCAGATCTCATTCCTAATCTTGTAAATACCGTCAAAGGATATGCCACACATGAAAAGGAAACTCTTGAAAATCTGACAGCCTTAAGAGCAAAGTCTTTTCAGAACGTCAGCAATCCTTCTGAGGAGGATTTAAAGAAATTTGAAGAGACCCAGGGGGCTATCACTCAGGCTTTAGGTCGTCTGATTGCTGTCGCTGAAAATTATCCTGATCTTAAGGCAAATCAGAATTTTTTAGAGTTGCAGGCACAGCTTGAAGGTACTGAAAACCGTATTGCAGTTGCCCGTAAAGACTTCAATGATGCAGTAAAGGCATTCAATACCGGGATCAGAAAATTCCCTAAAAATATTTTAGCTTCTCTGTTTGGCTTTGAATCAAAAGCATACCTGAAGGCAAAAGAACATTTAGAAGACAGTCCTGAGATTTCATTTTAAGGTTCGATCATGAATTTACTTAGGCACTCCGTGTTATCAGCAGGACTTCACAGGATAACTGCTGCCATTTTTGCATTAAGCCTTATTTTTACGTTAAGTGCCTTTGCATCTGACTTTTATACAGTAGACACAGTTCCAAATCCAAGACTTGAGAATACCTCATTTCATGTAAGTGATCCCGCCCCTCTACTTACTCATGATACGGTTTCATATCTTAACGAAAAACTTACCCAGCTCGAAAAGGACACAGGTATACAGTCAGCTGTGGTAGTACTTCCATCAGTTGGCGACAGTGATGTCTTTGAATTCTCTCAGGAACTGTTCAGAAAATGGGGAATAGGACAGAGGGATAAAAATGACGGTCTTCTGCTTACCTATGTTGAAGATCAGCACATTATCCGTTTCCATACAGGTTACGGCCTTGAAGGTGTGCTTCCGGATGCTGTCTGCAAACGTATACAGCAGCAGAAGATGATCCCTTTTTTTAAAGATGGAAAAATAAATGAAGGCATGAGGGCAGGTATTGATGCCCTGTATGAGCGCCTTGCCGCAGAAGACAAATCAGAGTCAGATGATGAGAGTTCGGGTGCTGACAGTGACGATGATGACTTTTTAATTACACTTGTCACAACCATCGCAACTGTAGTTCTGATCTTTGCTGTTTCGGCAGGCGTGATGCTTTGGAACCTGTTTGAAAAATGCCCTAACTGTGGCAGACGCAAAACCTTAAAAAAGATAAGTGCGAAAGAAAGAAAAAAGCACCATCATACTTATCTTGAGGAAGTAAAACGCTGTTCTTACTGCGGATATGAAGTTAAACGTTCATACAAAATAGATGACGATAATGACAGTTTCCTAAGTGGTGGCACTGGCGGTTGCTCCTCTTCTTCAGGTGGCAGTTTTGGGGGAGGAAGCTCTGGGGGCGGTGGAGCCAGCTCCCTCTGGTAGGACATTTGTCATACAGAGAAATAAAACACAAACTCTCGGAGTTTATATGAAATTTAATAGAATTTTACTTTCACTGGTTCTTTCATTAAGTGCCGGTTTTGCTAATGCATCCGATGACGCTGCCTCGCTGTACGCTACTTATGAGCAAAAGTTGAGCAGCAATGATTTGAACGGCGCCTATGAGGCTTTAGCTCAAAGAAGAGAGACTGATAAAGACAATCTGCAGTATATCTACGATGAAGCCTCATTTCTGATGGAATATTCTGATGACAAAAGTGATGCGCTTGCTCTTCTTGAGGAAGCCTTAAAAACAGCTGAAAAGAAACAGGATAAATACTGGTTGCCGCGTTTGAATGAACTTAAAGCAGGAGCACTGTTTTTTTTAGGAGACTATGAAGAAGCTTATGAAACTGGACGAAAGGCTCTTTCATTTTTTAAAGGAGACGAGGAGGATGAGGAACTTTCTGATATAAGTCAGTTCATGGTGGGGATCTGCACGGCTCTTAACAGACATGAAGAGGCTGTGAAATATGGCTTGCAGTCTCTTGATATAAGACGCACAACCGCAGGGGAAAACAGTCAGAAGGTGGCTTTATCTCTGTCTGCACTGAGCCTTTCATATCTTAGATCCGGTGACATTGAAAAGGCTGAAGATGCAATCGGTGAAAGCGAAAAAATCTATGAAAAGCTGGGAATTGAAGAGCCTAGCTTCTTCCAGAACAAAGCTTCGATAGCTTTTGAAAAGAAAGATTATGCCAGCTCCCAGAAACTGTTTTCAAAAGCTCTTGAGCTGTCAGAAAATCAGTCAGGCAATGCAAGTACCGTTATCAGTGTCTTAAAAAGCCTGAGTGTATGCGCCCAAAGACAGAATAACAGGGATGAGGCAAGCTCATATATAGAGAAGGCTGTTTCTGTTGCCTCTTCAGCATATGGTAAAGAGCATCCTGCAATGGCCTCGGTGCTCAATGAAAAGGGCCTGTTTGAACACTCCTGCGGCCAGTATGCCAAAGCTATGGATACTTTTGCTGATGCTCTTGGCATTTACGACAAAGCCTATGGAGAAAGATCTCAGCAGTCTCATGATGTTCTGCTTTCAATGTACAGATGTGCCTGTGATATTGTCGTAAATGATGATGAGGCGGCTCTTAAAAAAGCAAAGGACTTTATGTCAGACAAGTTCTTTACTCTTGAAACTGAAGACAGCTCTCCTGTGTTTTTACTTGCTTTCGGTGAATGGAAAATGAACAGCGCCGCCTGTTTGTTTGACTATATTCCAACAGTAATAGACAACAATGTGGATGTTTTACTTTCATCAGACGGCAGTACTGTTCAAAAGGTTCAGAGCAGTCAGTTAGGGACTTTTAATGTTGCTATGCAAAGAGACAAAGCCCGACAGGATGAGCTGTTAAAACTCATGGAATAGCAGAGATTAAGGATTGATTCCTGTTTTAGGATATTTTGGTTACAGGTGGTCATATGCGAACTTTACTGTCTTATGTCTGTATAGTTGTTGCGCTTGTGTGCACACCATTTAGTGCAATGGCAGATTCCTGGTCTGTGTTTGTTTATATGTGCGGCAGTGATCTTGAAAGCAACTATGGTGCTGCCACTGCAGATATAAGTGAAATGATAGATGCCTCTCCTTCAGATGAGGTGACCGTGATCATTCAGACAGGAGGTGCAAACAAATGGCAGAACTTTGGCATATCCCCAAAAAAAATCTCCCGTTTTATGGTCAGGGATGGAGAGCTTAATTTAATTGAGGAATTAACTCAGGCAAACATGGGAGATGGCAGAACCCTGTATAACTTTTTAAATTTCTGTCAAAAGAACTATTCGTCAGAACACAATGTTTTGCTCTTCTGGGATCATGGCGGTGGCAGTGTGTTCGGTTTTGCCAATGACGAGAATTACAGTTTTGATTCGATTTGTCTGTCAGAATTAAGAAATGCCCTCTCATCGGTTTACGGTGATGCTCCTGCAGTAAAACCTTTTGAACTTATAGGTTTTGACACCTGCCTTATGGCTACTGTGGATACGGCAGCAAGCATTGAACCCTATGGGCACTATTTTGTAGCTTCTCAGGAGGTAGAAGCTGGTAACGGCTGGCAGTATACCCTGTGGTTAAATGCTCTTGCAGAGAATACATCACAGAGTGCCGTTCAGTTAGGTAAGAGCATCTGTGATGCCTATTACAGGGGCTGTGAGGATGAGGAGACAGAACAGACTGCAACCCTGTCTCTAATCGATTTGAGTAAAATCAGTCCAATGATCAAAGCCTGGAATATCTTTGGTATGTACGCCCTGATGCAGGCTTCAGAAAATGACTCCTTCTATGCCACAATCGGTAGAGCTGCATCACGATCAGAGAATTTCTCAAATTCAAAGTCCTCAGGCTACTCCAACATGGTGGATATGGGAGACTTTATTTCTAAAGTTTCTGACGCATCTAAAGAGAGACATCCTGCTGCAGAAAAAATGCAACAGTACCTCAAAGAAGCTGTTTTATATCAGGTAAGCGGACCTGCTCATCAGGCATCTGGACTGTCATGCTACTATCCATTTGACTCTGATGAGGACAGTTACGCCCTGATGGTTGAAAACGGTCTTGTAAATTCCTTTATCCTGACCTACGGTCTTCAGCACGGTTTTATTGACGGAAATACCGCAAACTCAATGCTTGAAGCTATCACAAGCGAAGATGATGATGCCGCTTCTTCAGAACTGTCTTCAACCTTACAGCCTGAGTCTCATGTAAGTTCAGAAACTCCTGAGTCCGATTCATCAGAAAATCAAGAGCACAGTAGTTCTGGTGGTGCAGAAGATTTTATTGCAAATACTGTAAACCACAGTGTCAATACAGCTCTGCAGTCGCTGTTAAATGAAAAACCTGGAAAAGATCAGGATCCGATTTCCTTTATTCAGGGGCTTGTTGAAAACAATGTAACCCTAATCTCAGAATCTATAGCTCCAATGCAGAAGATGGATATAAGCTCACTTGAGGATACAAAGGTGGAGTTAGTTACCAAAGACGACGGCACTCCTGCCCTTGAAATGACTCTTGATGACAAATCTTTAAAGTATATAGATTCGGTGCGTTTTTATCTTGCAACACTCAACGATAAAAATGACGTTACAGTTTTCGGTGACGATATTGATATGTTTCAGGACTGGGATAACGGTATCTTCAGGGATAATTTCAACGGTAACTGGCCGACTTTAGACGGTCATCTTGTGTATCTTGAAACTACTGCAGATCTTGAAAATTACAATTACTACTCAATTCCAGTTATTTTAAATGGAGTTCGCTCTGTCATTGAGGCTCTGTATGACTTCAACCAGAGTAAATATGTGGTATTAGGAGCGCGCCGTATAACCAGTGCAGGTATGCCTGACAAGAATTTAATCAAACTGAAACCGGGTGACAGGATCACAACCTTAATGCAGAAAATGGCTGACAGTGAGGATGATACAAGTGAGGTTGAGACTGACAGCTTTACTTTAAGTTCTAACTGGTCACTTGAGGATTCAGCCCTGCCTGAAGGTACCTATGCCTATATGTTCTCAATGTCAGATATTCAGGGTAACGAAGTTCTGTCTGATGTATCCTTTATAAAAATAAAGGACGGTCAGATGACATACGGTGAGCCTTGAGCATATGCTGTAACTCTAAACCAGAGAAGAATAATTCTGTGAAGACTGATTCAGATAAGGTTACACAGATGTATTCAGACAGGGTGAATATATCTTTCAAATGTGAAAGGAGCAGGTTATCGTCCTGCTCCTAATGTTGGATTATGAATAAAACTCAGCAATTAACCCTGTCATCGGTCATTAACTGCAGATCTGATAACATCCAATTGTGTATTGTTCAACACGCTGTCTGTAACAGAGCATTTCACTGTGGTTTTGCTTTACGAAGTAATCTTTTTTTTTCAACAACAAAAAGAGTGCGCACAGTTTAAATTTGCATAAATGTCACTTATAACTTTTTGTAAACAGATTTGTGCTTATCTTTTAGCTCTTAAATTTCTCTAATATCTGATTAAGGCTAATCTTCAGTTTAGTTTCGGCTTTAAAATTGGAATCATGCTGCTTATTATTTTTATAGGCTTTAAAAGAACTTTCGCTAACAAAATTACAGAATTCATCCATTGAAATTTCTAAATTCAGGCATTTTTCATAAGCATCAAGAAGCTATTTACTTGTAACTAGTCTAACTAAAGGTAACTAGTCTAACTAAAGCAATTGTCGAATTGGACAATTGCTTTAGGCTGACCAGTTACGATCATCCCTATATGAGGATTACCAAATTGTGCCTTTCATCCCCATGGCTGAAGCCAGGCTTTTGGCACAATTTGGCAATTCTGTAAGTCTGTCGGTAAAAATATCTTTATTTAGTGAGGCAATTTTTAACAGAATTTGATTCAATCGTTACAGCTTAATTCCTTTTTTATCAGCTTTTGACTAATCGTTTTTTAACCACGAATGTTAACCTATTGTTTCTTCAGTGTATTTTAAGATTACATAATTTACAGTATTTTTACAAACATGCTTTAGGAAGTTAACAGTATATGTATATCTTCAATACTGACCACTTTATTGGAGATATAACAATGAAATTCAAAAAATCATTATTAACTGCTTTATGCGGATGTGCTTTAACTTTATCAACTGCAGCTAATGCAGGTGCTGTTATTACAGATGGTTCAACCTCAATGGAAAAGGTTATGGGTATTCTTATTGAGTCATTTGACGGTAAGGGTATCGACGTAAC
>JBJEWX010000147.1:0-10735 GCA_051885275.1 Succinivibrio sp.
ATGTCATTTAATATCGCATTCGCCGCACAAGGCATGATACCAAGTTCTCCCTGCAATGCTGTCCAGCACTGAATAGCACCTGCCTGACAACCGTATTTATCAACAAGATTCTTCATGGCTTTTGCCAAAGCTGCAACTGTTGAAACCTTGTTTGGAGAAATTTTGACTACAGTATTATCCTGCAGGAATTCAAGCTCCTCTTTTGCCTCCTCGTTCTTCTGAATTCTTCTAACCTCAGCAATAAGCTCAGGGAGAGGTACAGGGGCAAGCTGGATATTGAACTTTTCAAGCAACTCGCCTTCATTGCACATTGTGGTCCAAAAATCAAATGGACGAGGTCCCATCTGAAGAATTCTGATATTGCGGAAGGTTCTAACAACGTTGCAGACAGCTTCAAAATCATGAATACCTCTTTCAAAGACCGGATCTGACAGACGGCAGTTAGTAAGATAGGTAAACTTTACCTGGAATCGTCTTAAAACCTTACCCGTTGCAAACAGTCCACACTGGGTATCACGAAGCCTTCTTCCATTTGGAAGAGGACGCTCATCTAAAGGACCCCATAAAAGGACCGGAAGATTAAGCTCTTTTGCCAATCTGGCACATACATACTCGGTTCCAAAGTTACAGTGAGCGAGAATGATGCCATCAACCTTTTCCTTCCTGAATTTGGCTGCAATTTTCTGTACATCCTCATCAGCAAACAGCAGGCCCTCTTCGTTGATATCTTTAATATCAACAAAATCCACTCCAAGCTCAGTTAATCGCTGAGCAGTCAAATCTCTGTACTTTAGAGCATCTGGTGCACTAAAAACGCTTCTTCTGGTTGGTACAAAACCTAATTTAATTTTTGCTGCCATATTCTGTTCCTTAAATGTTTGTCGCTATACATATTTATGTATATGCTATCTTCTATTTGTTTACATACCTCATACACACGGTTACACCTGCTTGACATTTGCCCTGTGTAATAGTCAGTCTTTTTACATTTTCCATGGAACTGGAAGTGATTATTACAGGGGAGGTAGTATCGAAATTATTTTTTCGAATAAAATCCCAGTCGACCTGACATATTGGCTGTCCTGCGACCACCTGCTCACCTTTTTTTACAAGACTTTCAAAGCCCCTTCCGTTCAGAGAAACGGTTCCAATTCCAAGATGGATTAAAATCTCTACTCCATCGTATGAGGTGATTCCATATGAGTGTTTCTGATCACCTATAAATGAAACCACACCTGAAACAGGAGATTTTGCAACAGCATCATTTGGAATAATTGCAACTCCATCTCCTACAACCTTACCTGCAAAGATCGGGCTTTTTACATCGCCAATCTCAATAACCTCACCGCTAAGAGGAGAAAGAATCGGCTCTCCCTTTGATCTGAAAAACATTCTCAACCTCCTGACTATTTATTCTCATTTCTAGCCTGCAGAGCCATGCGAGCCTGAAGAGCACGCTGATACTGATCGATAATAACAGCAAGAACAATAACCAGACCTTTGATAATCATCTGCCAGAATTCAGACACACCACACATAACCATACCGTCTGAGATAACGCCGATGATGAAAGCACCAATTACTGTTCCTACAATGGTACCAACACCACCCATTAGGGATGTTCCACCTAATACAGCAGCTGCAATGGCATTCATTTCCCAGGTATTACCAGTCATAGGATGAGAGGCAACCAGCTGAGATGTAGCAATGATACCTACTACTGCAGCGCAGGCACCTGAGAACATATAAACTAGGATCTTGTCATTATCTACATGAACACCAGAAAGCTTTGCGGCGCGCTCATTTCCGCCAATTGCAAGAATATGCCAACCAAATGGGGTCTTACGCAGAATGACTGCTGCTATGATTGCAATGATAATCAGAATGATTACAGCAACAGGGAAACCTGCAATATCACGTCCAAAAATTTCAAATCCTGTATTGCCCAAAGCCTCCTTACCTACTAGGTTTGGGAAGGTGGCACCGTTTGAGGTAAGGTTTGCAGCACCTCTGGCAACATACATCATGCCTAAGGTTGCAATAAAAGGTGCTACTGCAAACTTGGTAATGATAAGACCATTAATGGCACCTACAATCACACCGATTGCTATTGCGATAAGCACAATTACAGGAACTGAAAAATAGAAGGTATAACCAAAGATTGTAAATCCATGATTGATGAGCAAACCTGCCACCATACCTGAAAGACCTACAACAGAGCCTACTGACAAATCGATACCGCCTGTAACTAGAACATAGGTCATGCCGATACCTAAAATTCCGTATAAAGCCACATGCTTTGCAATAAGCAGAAGTGACTGACTGGTAAAGAAAGATTCACTTGCAAGTGAGAAGAAAATTACCAGCAGGGTCAGCACAATTAAGGTACGGCCCTTAAGTATTGTCATGATTACATCATTCTTATTCATAATAACTATCTCCAAATACCTTAATTTGCTTTATGACCCATGTATGAAGCTTTCACAAGGTTATCCTGTGTAATTTCTTCACCCTTAAGTTCAGCAGTCTTTATTCCATTAGAAAGCACAATTATGCGATCAGCAATTGCGATGATTTCCTCAAGTTCTGAAGAAACAACCAAAAGAGAAACACCTCTTTTTGCATACTGGTAAATCAGGTGGAAAATTTCTGTCTTAGCGCCAATATCAATGCCTCTTGATGGCTCATCAAGCAGCATAATCTGCGGATCTGTAAGAGCGCCCTTAGCAAACACAACCTTCTGCTGATTACCGCCTGATAAAGATAGAATAGGAAGTTCCTTGTCTGCTACCTTGATGTGAACATCTCTTATCATCTCAGCTTCTGCGGCATCCTCTTTTTTGCTGTCAATAAGACCTGTGGAGTTAATGTATTTGCCTATGTTTGATAGAGCTATGTTCTTAGCAATGCTCATAGTCTGGACAAGGCCATCTCTCTGTCTGTCCTCTGGAAGCCAGGCAAAACCGTTGTTTATCTGATCTGCAACAGATTTAACCTCAATCTTGTTGCCATTTAAAATAATCTCTCCGGTGTGAGTAGGTCTCATACCCATAATGCATTCAAAGATTTCTGTTCTTCCTGCTCCTAACAAACCGTAGATGCCTAAAATCTCACCTTTATGCAGATTGAAGGAAACATTATTTAACAGATAACCGCCGCCATTTTTTGGAAGGCATAGATTCTTAACCTCAAGGACGTTTTCAACCTTAGACCAGTCAACAGCGGTTTCACGCTTAGGATAGCTTTTACCCTCTCCTACCATCTGTTTTACAATCCAAGGCACATCAATTGACTTAACAGGTGCATCAGCGACTAGTTTTCCATCTCTAAAGATAGTCACAAAATCGCCAATTCTCATTAGCTCCTCAAGTCTGTGAGAGATGTATACAATTGAAATACCTGTAGCCGTCAGTTCTCTCATGATGTTAAAGAGCACATCCACCTCCTGCTCTGACAGAGAAGATGTAGGCTCATCCATAATGAGGATCTTTAGATTTGGAATCAGAAGATTTCTGGCAATCTCAATCATCTGCTGCTGACCAACTCTAAGGTCTCCTACCATAGTATCGGGATCAATCGGGTAGTTCAGTCTGTCTAAAACCTGTCTTGCCAGTTTTCTGTGCTCAGCATCGTCAAGAACTCCACCTTTTGTTCGCTCTGAAGCCATGAACAGATTCTGAAAAACTGTCATATTAGGAAACAGACACAGTTCCTGGTGAATAATTGCAATACCATGAGCGCGGGCATCAACAGTTGAATTAAATTCAACCTCCTTTCCCTGCAGATAGAGCTTTCCTGCAGAAGGCTTTTCAATACCAGCAATAATGCGCATCAGAGTTGATTTGCCGGCACCATTTTCACCGATTAGTACGTTAACCTTGCCACGCTTGATATCAAAAGACACCTGATCAAGGGCCTTTGTTCCTGGATAGATTTTGTCTATCTTTTCGGCATGTAAATAGATCTCTTCACTTTGATTATTCATAACAGACTCCTGCTACTTTACAGTAAGTTTTACAGGTGTTATCTGAAGCAGATCGGCTCTGTTTACAGTAAAGCAACCTATAAAATCTACCTGTTTACCTTCAAGAGTAGCCATATCAAGTCGACTGATTATTTCCTTGATGATCAGTTCATGGAAGGCAACAGATACCTGAGCCCACTCAATTTGGTTCTTATAATCCTTGTAACTTATAAGGCTGATGGAATCTCTCACAGCAGAGCCCTTGAACACAGGACCAATTTGTAATCTTATTTTTATATCCTGACTGTTGCCATCTGCATCTATGGACAAGTATCCTGAACGTAACTTGTTCTTTACCTGAGTGATTGTTCCTGATCCTTTTACGATGAATGATAGCTCACCCTGATCACCCATTGAATAATGACCATATTTTGCTGCAACACTTGTTAGATCACCGTTTGCCTCTGTTAACAGAGTTACTAAATCCACAGCGCTATTCTCAAAATAATCTGCTGACTTTTCTTTCCAGAAATTGGTGGCTACGGTGGTTGGGTCAAATTCCACTTCACCTGTCAATGTTGCTTCCTGTCCTTCTTTAACAACTGTTACAGTAAGGGCAGTATAAATAACTACTAAAAAAGCTAGTACAGCTGCTATGATTCGACCTTTAGTCATTTGATACTCCTTTTTGAGGATAATAAAACCCCGTGCCTAGCAAAAGGCATCCTGCTTACAAAGTCTATTGTTTGCGCCACGCCTTTTTAGGCTGTGGCGCGAGGTTTGCTATTATTTGCCTAAAGAGAAGTTATTAAGTTTTTTAGCGTTGTCTTTGGTAATGATGATGCAGTCAATGAGCTGTTTCTCGCTCTTGCCGGTTGAGCCAGTCTTAAGATACTGATCAGCCTGTCTTACAGCCATTTCTGCAATTAAAGCGGCAGGTTGCATAGCTGTTGCAGTCATGTTACCTGCAAGGATTTCATCACGAGCATCATTTGAACCGTCAACACCAATAATCTTTAAGGTTTTACCTGCAGCCTTAATGGCAGCAGCAGCGCCAACAGCCATATTGTCGTTTCCTGAAATTACACCTTTAAGATTTGGATATGACTGAAGGATGGTTTCCATCTTAGAGTATGCCAGGTTCTGATCCCAATTTGCAGTCTGAACAGCAACCATTTTCATGTCAGGGTACTGATCAATAACCTCGTGGAATGCTGTTGATCTGGTCTTTGCGTTTGTATCTGAGTCAATACCAAATAACTCAGCATACTCACCCTCTTCCTCCATTTCCTCTACGAAAATTTCAGCAGCTCCCTTAGCACCTTGGTAGTTGTTTGCAACAATCTGAGCAATTGCTATGCCCTGTTCATTGATTTCACGGTCAATCAGGAAGGTTGGAATATTATTGTCATAAGCTCTTTTTACGGCAGCTACAGTTGCATCCGCACCAGCATTATCACAAATGATTGCAGAGGCCTTATCAGAAATAGCAGTTTCAAACAGCTCTGATTGTTTAACAGGACTATCATCATGAGATACCATCTTTACAGCGTAACCCAAATCTTTAGCTGTCTGTGCTGCCACTTCAGCTTCTGTCTTAAAGAAAGGATTTGAATGAGATGGA
Organism: Succinivibrio sp.; assembly: GCA_051885275.1. GTDB lineage: Bacteria > Pseudomonadota > Gammaproteobacteria > Enterobacterales > Succinivibrionaceae > Succinivibrio. Next base: position 5,589 of record JBJEWX010000147.1, read on the forward strand.
GTAATAATGTAGATAATATTAGAACCACCGCCAGTAAGTCTCTTTGCCTCATCTGCCTGTACTGAGGTTGCAAAAGAAGAAGCGGCTAAAACCATTGCTACTGATGCACAGAATTTTGATATCTTCATGGATCGACTCCTGTTTAGTATGTAATTTGCATCTGTAAAATTAGATGCTTTTGTTTGTTTGCATTTAAAATTATAGAAAGTATCCAAGAAGGTCTTTGTCAAAAAAATATTATTTGTAGCAAAAAAATATTTTAAAAATACCAATTTTTGGAGGATAAATCACATCTTAAATAGAAGATAGAAATCATGAATAATCAGTTAACCATCATGATTTTTCTAATAAAAATCACTCCTATTAAGCTTATTCAGGAAGGATTTGCGTGTATTTTTTGAAATTTACTTGTACATAAAAGCTTTAGAAAACGGAATCTCTAATAGCATTTTCTTTTCTGTATTGGGCGGGAGTCTTTCCTGTTAACTCTAAAAAGACCTTTCCAAAGTGGCTTTGAGAATTAAATGAAAGCATAAGCGCTATTTCATAAATGCTTCTATCGTTGCCTGAGAGGATGATTTTGGCTGTATCAATCTTTTTTGCTCTTGAATATTCTCCTAAGGTCATCCCCTTCTCCTGCTTAAATATTTTTGACAGATAGCTTGGACTGACCTTTAGCTTTGTGCAAAGAGAAACAATATCAAATTTTTCATATATATGCCTGTCAAGATAGTCACAGGCTCTGCTGACTATTGGAGAGAGTTCTTTTCCTGACTCCTGATCTTTTAGGTGCTTTGCAACCATCTGAGTACATCTCAAAGCGCAGGCTCTGGCCAGAGCAAGTGCATCTTCAGGCTCTTTACAGTCCTCGACCTCCATAATAAAGCCATCTGAAATCACATACAGGTGTTCTACACTGAGCCCCGCATCAATTGCAGCTCTTGTAGCTATTGTGATATCTACAATAGCAAGGTTTTTTGCAGATCTGAGTTCATTTTTTGAGAGAGTTCCTCTCATGTTTGCATATATTGAATTAAGTGCCTTTTTGAGCTCTTCTTCATCTCCATGACGAATCGCCATTCTGATTGACGCCTCAAAAACACCTGGATTATGAGGTCTGCTTGCCTGAGTCTGACTTGAGACTATCTTTGCTATCTGCCTGTTGGTGGAATCTATTAATTCCTTATTAAGATAGTTATCTTCAAGAAAATCATTCAGCGGAATATATTTTTGGTTAATAGTGCTGTAGATTAAAAGCAGTATGGATGAGAGCTTCTGAACGTCAGTATAAAAAAGACTGACATTTGAGGCCTGATGCTTTAGAGCGTACAGTCTGCAGAAATTGTTGTCTACCTTGGTTACCACAATTGGACCTACGACTAGAATCAGCTCATCGGTACAGCGAACTCCACCATATAAGACAGGACGCTCTTCAGAAATAATTGTTACCTGTTTCTGACAGATTTCATCCAGAATACGCTTTCTGAACTGCATATCTGTTTTAAAAACATTCCAGTCATCATTTCCGTCGTAATCAAATTTCTCAAGATAATGATAATCAGATTTGAAAACATGGGTTGGGACTGGGACTAATTCCTTTATCAGTCCTAGTCCATAGGATAAAGGCAGTATGTTTACGACACGCTTAGAATCATCAGCCATAATTAGAATGAAACATTTGATTCTAGAATTACATTGCAGTAAGGCTTACATTCACCGGTTCTTACCACGGCAACACTTAAAGCAGACAGTTTTTTAAATTCCTCATGAGGTACCTCTACTACCTCAATACCATTATTGTCCGCCCATTCATGTATCATCTTATAAAATTCACTGTTCATACTGGCAGCCTCTGAGGCGATGGTTACCTTCTGAAACTTAGCTTCTGAGTCAATTACATCGAATACATCCTTGAAAGATGGAATTCCATAGGTTACTGCAAGATCAATGCGTTGCACTCCTTTAGGTACCGGAAGACCACAGTCGCCAACTGTCAGTGTATCAAAGTGACCGAGCTTTGAAATTACATATGATAGCTCTGAATTTAAACAGCCTATCTTTTTCATTCTAAATCTCCTTATAATCTGTCTACCAAAACATCTGCTTTAGACTTTTTAATAAAATCCAGTACTTCAGCAGCTTTGGGGATTGAAGGAGTAGCACCTTTTGTCTGTACAGCAAGAGCAGAGGCTGCAGTTGCACACTTTACTGCTAAGGCCGGATTCATATTAGAAGCGATATTTGTAATCAGATAACCTAAGAAGGTATCTCCTGCAGCAGTCGTATCTACTGCCTGAACCCTGAATGATTTGCATGATATTGCATCACATCCTTTCATTTTTAATATTGATCCTTTTGATCCTAATGTTAATACAAAGGAAGAATTAGGAAATCTGCTGGAGAGAGCATCTGCCAGAACATAAGGATCAGTATCTTCGCTCATTCCCACCATGGATGAACCCTCAATCTCATTTACAATAAGAAAGGCGCACTTTTCTAAAGGTAGATCAAGAAGACTATCTGTGAAAGGAGAGACATTAAAGCATACGTTTAACCCTCTTTTATATGCTGAGTTAATCATATACTCAATGTTGTTTACCTCATTTTGAAGTACCAGATAATCCCCTTTTTCAAAATGCGATAGAGTCTCATCTATTTCTGATTCTGTAATAGTCTGATTACTTCCGCCAAAAAGAATGATACAGTTTTGTCCTTTTGCATCAACCTGAATAATGGTATGACCGCTTGGGCAATCTCTTTTTGCAAGGTAATCCGAATTTATATGGTTTTCTTTTAGAACATCAAGCAAAAGTGAACTGTCTGACATACCAACAGCTCCGGCATGGTATACATCCCCTCCAGCTCTTGCTAATGCCACTGACTGGTTTAACCCCTTGCCTCCGGCAAATATGTTTCTAGCGGAGGCCTGAAGGGTTTCTCCCGGCTGAACAAAATGTGGTACATCATAGACATAATCAATATTTAACGAACCGAAATTTAGAATTTTAGGCATGAATTATCAACCTCTGAAATAATCAAAGTTCTAGTAAATAGAACACTAAACTAAGACTGAAATTAAATACTGATGTTACTGATGCTTATATATTGTGGATATTCTCATAATAGTATTAAAAAAATAAAAATAGTATTCCAAATACTCTCTCTTGTGATATGTATTGCAAAGCAATAGTAGTTTTTTCAGGGAAACTCTTCATATCAACATTTTTATGCGGTTATTCTTTTAGCATTTATATAGCGTATATCTTTCAATCTGCATAGCTTTTCTGATTCAAAGTGCTTTTAGCTCTCCTTACAGTGCTTTTTTTGATTGAAATGGGATATTTTGATCTATATCAAGTTATAATGTAAAGGTTGTTTTGTTAGGACACAGTTATAAATATGAAGCCTATATATCTTGGTGTTAATATCGATCATGTAGCCACAGTACGTAATGCCCGTGGCACGGATTATCCAGATCCTGTAACCGCTGCCGCAATCGCAGAACTAGCAGGAGCTGACAGTATTACAACTCATCTTCGTGAAGACAGAAGACATATCACAGACAGAGACGTAAGAATAATAAGAGAGACTGTAAAGACCTCTTTGAACCTTGAAATGGCTGTAACGGACGACATTCTGTCTATTGCCGTTGCACTCGCACCTCAAAAGGCATGTTTGGTTCCTGAAAGAAGAGAAGAGGTTACAACCGAAGGCGGTTTAGATGTTCTTGGAAACATGAGCAAAATAGAAAATGCTGTTAGCAGGCTTTCTAAAGTTGGAACAGTTTCTTCTTTATTTATCGATCCTGTTAAAGAACAGATTGATGCTGCAGTCAAAGTTGGAGCGCCTTTCGTTGAATTCCATACTGGCAGATATGCAAATGCTACAACACAAAAAGAGCAGGACAAAGAGCTTGAGATTTTAACAGAAATGGCCGCATATGCTGATGAATCAGGTCTTGGAGTTAATTCAGGACACGGTCTTAACTACAATAATGTAGCTGCCATTGCTGCAATTCCACAGATGAACGAACTAAATATCGGTCACAGTATAATTGCAAGAGCAATATTTACAGGTTTGACAGAAGCTGTTAAAACCATGAAAGAAATTATTGTAAATGCCCGCAATAACTCACATTTATAATGAGGTAGAAATGAGCTTTAAAAATTTGTTGGAAAACTTTGGTTCAACAGCTATTGATCGTGTTGAGGCTGCAATCGATGCCATGAAAAAAGGTAGAGGAGTCCTTGTTGTTGATAATGAGGATAGAGAGAACGAAGGAGATCTTATCTACGCAGCACAGACAGTTACAGATGCTCAGATGGCTTTCATGATCCGCGAGTGTTCTGGCATTGTATGTGTCTGCATTGAGCAGGAGCAGGCAGAGAGAATGAATTTACCTATGATGGTAAAGAATAACACCTCTGTTTTTGGCACAGCATTCACAATTTCTGTAGATGCAGCACATGGTGTTACTACAGGTGTTAGCGCTCCTGACAGAGTCAAAGCAATCAAGGCTGTGATAAACCCAGAAGGAAAACCTGAAGATCTGGCAAGCCCAGGTCACATGTTCCCTTTAGTCGCTAAAAAAGGCGGCGTTTTAGAGCGCGACGGACACACTGAGGCCTCTGTCGATCTGGCAAGATTAGCAGGCCTTGCACCAGCTGGAATTCTCTGCGAACTTTGCGCTCCAGATGGTCTAATGGCAAAACTGCCTCGTGTTGTAGCTTTTGCTATGGAACACGACTTAACCTGTCTCTCGATTGAAGATCTCATTGCCTATAGAAAAGCTAAGAACGTCTAATCATCAGATAGTGCTGCACTGCAGCACTATCAAATAATACTATGAGATGTACTGATAACCTTTCCCTTGGCTATACCTGCTTTGGAAATCCTGATGGAATCCCTCTGGTAATAACACCAGGTTGGGCAACAGACTGTAATTTTTTAAAACCGTTTGTTGATCTTTTTCCTAATTACAAAGTTATCCTTGTGGATATGCCTGGTTATGGCAAATCAGCCCATTTGAAACAGTTCTCAAATTCTACAAGGCAGAGTGCAAATCTTCTGTTAAATACGATTCCCCATAACAGTATTCTACTTTCATGGTCGTTAAGCACTCTAGTCGCCTGCATGTCCTGCTACAC
>JBJEWX010000148.1:0-2340 GCA_051885275.1 Succinivibrio sp.
AAGGAGACAAATATGATCTGATAGTTGCAAATCCTCCATATGTGGACAGCTACGATTTGGCAACCATGCCAGAAGAGTTTTCAAAGGAGCCTGATCTTGCATTAGGATCTGGAGAAGATGGATTAGACTGTGCTAAGAGAATTCTTGCGGACTCTGTAAACTACCTTAATGATGATGGTATTTTAATCATGGAAGTAGGAAATTCTGAGGAGCATCTAGTTGATCTTTTCCCTACGGTACCTTTCCATTTTGTTGATTTGAAACGCGGTGGCTGCGGAGTATTCATCCTGTCTGTAGAGCAGCTTAGGGCCTATCATGATGTATTTGCAAAAGCTGCTTTAGAGGTTAAGAACAATGCCAGCAAATAGCTTTGGAAATTATTTTTCTGTTACCACCTGTGGAGAGAGTCACGGACTCTCCCTTGCTGCTATTGTTGATGGAGTTCCTCCATTAATTCCTCTGTCAGAGGAGGATCTTCAGCCAGATCTTGACAGACGTCGCCCTGGCTCCTCAAGATATGGAACTCCAAGAAATGAAGCTGACAAGGTTAAAATCATCTCAGGTGTATTTGAGGGTAAAACCACTGGCACATCAATTGGTCTGATTATAGAGAACACATCACAGAGATCTGGTGATTACTCAGCGATTATGAATTCCTTCAGACCAGGACATGCTGATTATACCTACCTTTTAAAGTATGGTATCCGCGACTATCGTGGTGGAGGAAGAGCTTCAGCTCGCGAAACAGCAATGCGCGTAGCAGCAGGAGCAATTGCCAAAAAGGTTTTAAAGGAGCTTTTTGGTATTTATATAGATGGCTGTGTTACTGCCATAGGTAATGTAAAAACTGATGTTTATGATGCTAAGGCAGCTCTTGAGAGTGAGTTCAATTTTTCTGATCCGTCAAAAACCGCAGAACTAAAAGCCCTGTTTAAGGATCTTGCGACAAAAGGCGATTCTGTTGGAGCTGTTGTAGAGGTTAGAGCTCATAATGTAATGCCTGGCTTAGGCTCTCCTGTTTTTAACCGTTTAGATGCGCAGATAGCCTCCGCAATGATGGGTATTAACGCTGTGAAGGGCGTTGAAATAGGTGATGGCTTTGAAATGGCGTCTATGAGAGGATCAGAGGCAAGAGATGAGCTTACTCATGATAAATTCCTCAGCAACCATAATGGAGGAATTCTTGGAGGAATAAGCTCAGGTCAGGAAATAAAGGTAAGAATTGCTTTAAAGCCAACCTCAAGTATTCTTGTGCCAGGTAAAACTGTAGATATCAATGGAAATGAGTGTGACATCGTGACAAAAGGCCGTCATGATCCATGTGTTGGTATTAGGGCAGTTCCGATTGCAGAGGCAATGCTTGCAATCACTCTTTTAGATGCGGTACTTGCAAATAAGGCCCAATGTTTTAATGTGCCCGCACCAGCCTTTGTAATTCCATCTGAGCAATAGAGAAAGTCTCTTGCAGGCCCCCCCACTTTCAGAAGTGGGGGCATTGATCTTTCGACCAAAGCAGAGAGCTTTTCCCCTAAACAGGCTAACCCAAAGGAATCTGATTCTTGTTTAATCTGATTTAGCAAAAGCCTTTTGCCTCATTTTGAAGATTTATAGTCGCATTGTATCCCTGTCATGCCTACGTCCACATTGGGGCAACTGCATTCTCTTATGAATAAATCCTTATATTAGCTTATTAATATTCAGGCTATTCTTTTATTCTGATAAGTAAATTAGACAGAATTGCAACAATGCCTCCTGTTGTAATACCAGATGACAGGAGCGATGATATCTGCTCTGGAAGTTTACTTAAAATCTCAGGCACAAGCTCAACTGACAATCCAAAAGAGAAACTTAAGGCCATCACCAAAATAGCTTTTCTGTTCATTTTCTGTGTTGCAATGATCTTGATACCTGCTGCAGCCACAGTACCAAACATAAGCAGAGTGGCTCCTCCTAAAACTGGATCGGGTATTAAGGCAAAGAGTTTTCCAACTGCAGGGAAAAGTCCAAGTACCACAAGCAGCAGTGCAATAAAATATCCAACGTAGCGTGAGGCTACACCTGTCAGCTGGATCATGCCGTTATTCTGCGCAAAGATCGAATTTGGAAAGGAATTTATAATGCCAGAAAGCATGGAGTTAAAGCCATCGGCAAGGATTCCTCCTGAGGAGCGTTTCTGGAATTCTTCTCCCTCAATTGACTGACCTGATATTAAGGAGTTTGCGGTTATATCTCCATAAGCCTCTATAGCAGTAATGAGATATACAATTCCAAGTCCAATGATGGCTGAAGGATCAAAGGTTAGGCCATACTTAAAAGGAAGGGGAACATTAAATCCGCCAT
>JBJEWX010000149.1:0-10645 GCA_051885275.1 Succinivibrio sp.
TGCTTTCCATTATTGTTAAATTGAGTTAGTATCAGAGTATAGGTTTAAAACTTTAAGAGAATTCAAAATGAAAGTTTCAGTACAGATTACATTAAACGGTCGTTGGTGGCGCCTCGCAATTTAGCGGGGATTCTGTATTTGTGTCTGAAATTTCGAGAAACCCGCTTAGTGCGGGTTTTTTTATTATTTTCTGCCACCCCACTAAGCGTAAAAAGTGGCAGAAGCGAGGTTGTATTATGAATGAGTACTTAGAAAAATTATATTCTCATCAGGATTTGAGCTTTGATGAAACAAAGCTTGTGTTTAATGAGCTTTTTGCAGGAAAAATTGACCCTGTTCAGCTTGGATCTCTGCTTACAGCTTTAAAGATGAACGGATATAAGCCAGATGAGATTGGCGGTGCCGCAACAGCTATGATAAACTCTGCAGTTCCTTTTGAAAGAAACAAAGCTGTTGATGTAGGTGAAATCGTTGGTACCGGTGGCGACAAGCTTAAGACAATCAACATCTCAACAATTTCAGGTATCATCTGCGCTACTCTTGGTTTGCATGTAGCCAAACACGGCAATACCGCAGTATCATCAAAAACCGGTGCCTCAGATGTTCTCTCAGCCTTAGGCTACAACGTAAGAACCAATCAGGAAAATACAAGGCGCTGTCTTGAAGATGAAGGCTTTGCATTCTTCTTTGCTCAGGTTTACCACACCGGAATGAAATACGCAGCTCCTGTAAGAAAGGCTTTGGGAACTTCTACAATTTTCAATATTCTAGGACCTCTTACTAACCCAGCAAAGGTTAACTATGAATTACTAGGCTGCTATGATGTAAACCTCCTTAAGACTATGGCTCAGGCTCTAAAACTTACAGGTGTCCAAAGAGGCATGGTAATCAACGGCAACGGCATGGATGAAATTTCAATTTTTGGTTCTACAAAAGTTGCAGAACTAAATGAGGACGGCTCTATTTGCGAATATGAGCTCACTAATAAGGATTTTGGTATTAAGGGTAATTACACTCAGAATGATCTTGTTGGTGGCACACCTGAAGAAAATGCAAATACCGCAAAAGCTATCCTAAAAGGTCAGGGCAGCAATGCTCACAATGCGGTTATTGCGGCAAATGTAAGTGCAATGCTCCATCTTGCTAAAAAGGCTGATTCCTTCAAGGATGGCTATGAGATGGCAATGGAGGCAATATTATCTGGCAGAGGCTTTGATAAATTAGAACAGATTTCTAAGATCACCAACACTCTTTAAGGCTCAATCATGCTGCATACAGAAGAACTGACTCTTAAAGCCCGCAACTATCCTGGGCTTAACTACTCAGGCATTGAGGGAACAGTACTTGCAACCATCATAAATGCAAAGGTTTTGGATGTTAAAAACATCACCCTAAAAGGCAGCAGAACCGCCCCTCATGTTTCACTGTCAGAAGCTCTTGAGAAAAAGGCAGGCAGAAACTTTATTCTAGAGTGCAAACAGTCATCTCCAACCTTAGGAGATTTCTGCAGGGACTTTGATCTTGACAAACTAATTGCATGCTACGAAAAGAGAGCCTGTGCTATCTCCGTCCTATGCGAGGAGCACTTTTTCAAAGGCTCTTTAGAGTACCTGAAATATGTCAAGGATCACTGCTCTTTACCTGTAATCTGCAAAGATTTTATTATCTGCAAAGAGCAGATAGATGCTGCCTATATTGCAGGTGCCGATGCAGTTTTACTCATGTTAAGCGTGCTTGACAGGGAAACTTTCGAAAAGCTTTTTTCCTATGCGCATTCTTTGAACCTGGATGTTCTGACAGAGGTTGACTACAGGGATGATGCCTTATATGTAAGGTCTAAAAATATCGAAATTGTAGGCATCAATAACAGAAATCTCAGGACTCTTGAGGTTGACCTTAATAATGCAAAAGAGCTGTCAGCGCTTTTTGACAGTTCGGTAAAAATTGTATCTGAGTCTGGTATTCACACCCATCAGGATCTCGTATCCTTAAACCCAATCAGAAATTTCCTGATAGGCTCCTCCTTAACCGGAGAAAAGGATGTGGTGTTTAAGGCAAACTCAATGCTCTATGGTTTAAACAAGCTCTGCGGTCTTACCACAATGGAGGCTGTGCAGGCTGCCGTTGACAACCATGTAGCTATCGGAGGACTTATTTTTGCCCCTAAATCTCCAAGATTTGTAACCGATGAAAAAGCCTATGAATTTGTTAGGGCCTTTAAAGGTCAGATAAGATTTGCAGGTGTTTTTGTTGATGAGGATATCGAGGTAATGGTAGATAAGGCAAAACGCCTTTCTCTTGACTATCTTCAGCTTCATGGCAATCAAAGTATTGAGACGATTTTGGAACTTAAAAATAGACTTCCTCAAATAGGCATTATCAGGGCATTCAATATTGAGGGGGCTGAGTCTTTTGATAAGGTTAATCAGTATCTTGAATACTGCGATCTGGTTATTCTTGATTCAAAGAATCCAGGTTCAGGCACCAGCTTTGACTGGGACAGTGTCCCTGATACCTTAGATAAAAGCAAATGCCTGCTGTCAGGCGGAATCGGATACGACAATGTATTAAAAGCTCTTTCTTATGGTTTTGCAGGACTTGACTTAAATTCAAAACTAGAAAGAGAAAAAGGGATAAAAGACGTAAAACTGATAAATGACGTTTTTTCCCTTATAAACAACTACTAACACGGAGCAAACTATGACAATTCTAAATCCATTCTTCGGAAAGTACGGCGGACAGTATGTTCCTGAAGTTTTACTGCCAGCTTTAAACGAATTAGAAAAAACTTTTGTAGAGGCTCAGCAGGATCCTTCATTCAAAAAGGAATTAACTGATCTTTTAAACAAGTATGCTGGTCGCCCAACTCCACTAACCCTGTGCAGAAACCTAACAAAGGGCACCAAAACCAAGATTTATTTAAAACGAGAAGATCTGCTGCATGGCGGTGCTCATAAAACAAATCAGGTTTTAGGACAGGCTCTGCTTGCTAAGAGAATGGGAAAAACCAGGATCATTGCAGAAACCGGTGCGGGTCAGCATGGTGTCGCAACAGCTCTTATTTGTGCTCTGCTTGGTTTTAAGTGCCGCATCTATATGGGTGCTACTGATACTGAAAGACAAAAGCCAAATGTATTCCGTATGAGACTTATGGGCGCTGAGGTAGTTCCTGTAAATGTGGGTGCTGCAACTCTTAAAGAAGCCTGCAATGAGGCTCTTCGTGACTATGCTGCAAACTTTGAGAATACCCACTATATGATTGGTACTGCAGCAGGTCCTCATCCATTCCCAACCATTGTTCGCGAATTCCAGAAAATTATCGGCGAGGAAATTCATGAACAGATCTTAAAGGAGGAAGGAAGACTTCCTGATGCCTGCATTGCCTGTGTTGGTGGTGGTTCTAACGCTATTGGCGTGTTTACAGATTTCCTTGATACAGAGGTTCCTTTATACGGAGTTGAACCTTATGGACTTGGCATTGAGACACCTAAACACGGCGGTACCATTGCTCGCGGTGAGGATGGTATCTTCTTTGGAGCCTACTCAAAGAATCTTCAGACTAAGGATGGTCAGATAAATGAGTCCTACTCAATCTCTGCAGGGCTTGACTTCCCATCAGTAGGTCCTCAGCATGCCTATTTAGGTGATATAGGCCGTGTAAAATATGTAGGTGCAACTGATGATGACGCTCTTGAGGCCTTTGTTGAACTTTCACAGAAGGAAGGTATCATTCCTGCCCTAGAATCATCTCATGCTCTAGCCTATGCTCTACGACTTATGAGACAGAATCCAGACAAAGAGCAGGTTCTTGTTGTAAATATATCTGGCCGTGGAGACAAGGATATTTTCAATGTATCAAATATCCTTGAGAAGAAAGGCTGTATTGATGAAAACGGTGTAAGCACCGATAAACTTGTTGTTACAAAGTAAAGGAGAGAACACAATGTCAAAACGTTTTGAAAACCGCTTTGCGCAGCTTGAAGCAAAAGGTGAGGGTGCTTTCTTTCCTTTCGTAACATTATGCGATCCAGACTTTAATACCTCTGTTGAGATCCTTAGAGCCATGATAAGAGGTGGTGCTGACGCTCTTGAGCTAGGTTTCCCTTTCTCAGATCCTTGCGCTGACGGTCCTGTGATTCAGAATGCAGATAAGAGAGCCCTGAAATCCGGAGCAACCACTGATGACTTCTTTAATGCTATAAGAAAAATCAGACAGGAGGATCCACTGATTCCTATCAGCATCCTCGTTTATGCAAATGTGGTTGTTGCCCGAGGTATCAACAATTTCTTCAAAGATGCTGCAGATGCCGGTATTGACGGAGTTTTAATTCCTGATATCCCTTGCAATATGCTGCACACCTGCGAGGATTTTGAAAAGTGTGCCGTTGTAAATAAGGTTAATACCGTTCTTATTGCTCCTCCTAACGCAGATGAGGATACTCTTTTGGAAATTGCCAAGCACTCCAAAGGCTATACCTATATCCTATCCCGCTTTGGTATTACAGGAACCGAGAATACCTTTGGAAAACCTGTAAAAGTAATCAGCAGGATTAAAGAACTAGGTGGCGCTACACCTGTCTTAGGCTTTGGTATCTCAACTCCACAGCACGTAAAAGATGCCTTATCAACAGGAGCAAAAGGTGCAATCGCAGGCTCTGCCTGTGTAAAGATTATCGAGGAAAATCTTGATAATGTGCCTTTGATGCTGCAGAAGATTGAAGATTATGTGCGCTCAATGAAAGAGGCTACCAAACTGGCCTGATATCATAAGTAATTCATTAAGTGGCGCATCAGCGCCACTTTTGTTTTAGGATGTAATAATGCAATTTTCAACCAGAGAAAACCTGCTGTTTATGGCAGGCCACTTTGCAACTGATATCTGTCATGGCTCTCTGCCGGTTATCCTTGCCTATATGTACCAGGCAGGCAGAATTGACTCTTATTCATCAGTTGCTCTTTTAATGATGGCAAATACCATCTTGAATGCTGTAATTCAGCCCTTTGCAGGAACTCTTGCAGATACTAAACCAAGACCTTATCTTATGAGCCTTGGTATTTTAGCTGCCTTTAGTGGAGTTATGTTCATAGGTCTTGTGCACAATCAGATCCTGCTTTACGCACTTGTATGCCTAAATGGTATTGGAGCAGCTATCTTCCATCCTGCAGGTGGCAAAATGACCAACGTCTTTGGAGGTGGAAAACTTGGTAAGAGTATGTCTATCTTCTCAGTTGGCGGTAACTTTGGAATGGCAACAGGACCATTCTATTTTACAGGCTTTTATGTTCTCTTCGGACTTGATGCCACTTTGACCATGTGCGTTCCGGGTGTACTTATTATTGCGGTGTTCTGTTTAAAAAACCGTCTTTACACTCTTGCCTTAAAGCAGAATGAACGTCAGGTTAAAAAGGCTAAGCAGGCTCAGACCACAAAAGAGAACTTAGCAGGCTTTGCCTATCTTGTGCTTGTTCTCTTTATCCGATCTGCAGGCTGGTTCTCTTTTGTTTCCTTCCTGTCTTTGTACTATATGCACAAGCTTGGAATTTCAGATGAGATTGCAACTTTAATAAACGGTATGGTCTGCCTTTTTGGAGCGATTGCTACTTTCTCAGGTGGCACTATCTCCGATAAAATTGGCTTTAACAGAATAGTGGTTATTTCATCGCTGCTTTCAGCACCGTTCATAATTCTGTTTACCATGACAGACAGTGCGGTTTTTGCAACACTTCTGCTGATTCCTTTTTCATTTCTGTTCTTTGCCTCTATGTCCCCATGCGTTGTCATAGGACAGAAGTTCTTATGCCACCATGTAGGTATGGCAACTGGCTTTACTGTTGGTCTGTCAATGACAGTAGGCGGGCTTGTAGCCCCTTTAGTAGGGAAACTTGGTGATAACTATGGAATTGAGTATTCAATGTACGCTGTAGCTGCATTTATCAGTGTCGCAGCAATTGCTACCATCTTCATTCCAAAGGTTAACAAATAACAAAAGCCGGCTATGCAAAGCATGAATAATGCCTGGCATAGCCGGCTGTATCTCTCTGCCCGATATTGATTAAGCTTCCCGCTCTGTATTCTCTTTTTCAGAACTACCGCTTTCAGTTAATTTTTTTCTATACTCACTAGGGGTAAGCTTGTACTTTGAGACAAACTTCCTTGTAAAATATGACTGGTTCTCAAAACCACATTCAAGTGCTATGTCGATTAACCTGTCCTTTGATGAAAGCATCTTCCTTGCATTTTCTAAACGGTAATCAATAAGGTAGGCGTTAAAGGGTTTTCCTGTAATATTTTTGAAAAGTCTGCAAAACTGGCTTCTTGATAAATGACAGATATCCGCCATCATTCGTAAGGAAAGCTTCTGTTCAGAACGCGACTGAACTTCATAGATAGCAGGTTTTATCCTCGAAAATTCACTTACGTACAGATCTTGCTGCTTATCTGTCTTTACTGAGTATTCATACAGATACTGCATTATCAGAAGAATTGAAGCTATTGCGCCACATTCAAAGCCATCATAGATCTGCTTTCTCCTCTCTATAAGAGCAAGCATCAGCGGAGTAAGCAGATCGTTAAGCGGAGTTGACTTTTTATGCAGAGTCTTTACTTTTAATGAAAGTGCGGCAAAATCACTTGCGTATCTTTGATACGGACCTTCACCTGCATAACGCCTTATAACTTCAAAATCAAATAAAAAAGGGAAAAATTCTGCACTTTCATGCTCATACTGCTCTACGCTATGTGGCATCTGGGAATTGATAATTATAATATCACCTTCACTTACAATATATTCCTTACGTCCTACAAGGTATCTAACAGTTCCTTTTTTAACATAAACAAGTTCAATCTCCTTGTGCCAGTGCATAGGATAGCTAACCATAGTACAGGGAATAAGAGAGTGATAGATCGAATATTGAAAAAATTCAGTACCGTGAATTTTGCTTTCGTGAATTAACTCTTTGTTTTTCATAGATTCTTCTACAACTTATGATCTTGGGTAAGTTTCAATTTAAGACGATTGTGTTAAATAGTAAAGATCATAATGTTATTTATGTTAAGTTTTGTGATTTACACTAAAGTCAACTGGTTAGCTAATCATATAACAAAAACCTAACTAACAGATTTCTGTCAGGCAGGATCAAAAATCAGGACGCCCAGACAGAAAATAAAGAGGATCATATTATGATGCGCGAAGGTATCTTTCATTTATGTACTGACAATATGTGCTACTGTCTGAACAAAGATGAACTTAAAATCAGCATTCATACAAATAAAACCATCAAGAAAGTTAGTATTATCGCCGAAGATCCTTTCATTAACGGCTGTACTCCTAACAAACCATGGAAAGGAAAAGAATATGCACTTGAAAAAGAGTTTGAACTAGAGAGCAAGGATATATGGTCAACCGTTGTAAAACCTCCTTTCAAGCGTCTTCAGTACTACTTTATAATCTCTGACGGTACTGATACCTTATGCCTGTTTGAGGACGGTTTTCATGATCTTTGCGAAGTTAAAGATACCTCAGGAACTGCCTCTTACTTTATTTTTGGCTTTATGAACGAATCTGACATAGTTACAGTTCCTCAATGGCCAAAGGATACCGTCTGGTATCAGATCTTTCCAGACAGGTTCTGCCGAGTTGGTGAGAACAATTCAAGATTCTGCGACTGGAATGATACTGACAATATCACCTATGCCTCAAAATACGGTGGAAATCTAAAAGGTATCATCAGTAAACTGCCATACCTTAAGGCTCTTAATATTAACGGTATTTATTTAAACCCTGTCTTTAAAAGTAACACTAATCACCGTTATGACACAGAGGATTATCTTACTGTCGATGGAGTTCTTGGTACTAATGATGATCTTAAGGAGCTTGTTGAAAAAGCACACGCTCTTAACATCAGGGTCATGCTAGATGCGGTATTCAATCATACAGGTACCAGATTCTTTGCCTGGAAGGATATAATTAAAAAGGGCAAAGCTTCAGAATACTACGACTGGTACTATATTTTCAGTGACGATCTTAATGACAGAACCTTAACAAAGGATGGTCGTTATTATACCTTTGGCTTCTACCCTAACCTGCCAAGACTTAATACCAATAATCCAAAGGTTCAGGATTATCTTATTGATGCCTGCAAAAACTGGATTAAAAACTACGACATCGACGCTTTGCGATTTGATGTTGGCAATGAGATCTCCCATAGTTTTATCGCAAAACTAAGACGCGAGCTTAAGGCTGTAAAAGAAGATATTTATCTGCTTACAGAGATCTGGACTGACTGTCGCTCATATCTGCAGGGTGATCAGTATGATTCCG
The DNA here is from genome assembly GCA_051885275.1 of Succinivibrio sp. Classification (GTDB taxonomy): domain Bacteria; phylum Pseudomonadota; class Gammaproteobacteria; order Enterobacterales; family Succinivibrionaceae; genus Succinivibrio. Next base: position 8,322 of record JBJEWX010000149.1, read on the forward strand.
TCATGAACTACCCTCTTTTAAAACAGATAAGCTCATTCTTTACAGATGAAAAGATTACGTCTTTGGATTTTGTCAAAAAGGTTAATTACTGCTACTCACTATATCAGGATCAAATCAACAAGGTACTCTTTAACCTTTTAGACAGTCACGACATGGACAGAATGAGAACCAGACTCAAAACCTTTGACGGTTTTGCAGGAGGTTTGACCCTGCTTATGACACTTCCAGGTACCCCATGCATCTATTATGGAACCGAAATTGCCATGGAAGGAAGCTTTGAACCCTACAATAGACTTCCAATGCCCTGGGATAGAATTGAAAAAAAAGAGGGATCAGAAACTGCTGATATGGTAAGAAAACTCATTAGCCTAAGACACTCGCTTAAACTTGGTCAGTACCGCAGAATCATCTTTAGCAGTACTAATTCCAGAGTTTTAAACTATACCGTGGTAACTGAAAATAATGCTGTTGAAGTGATGATAAATGCAGGAACAGGCAAAGCTGAATCAAAAACTCAGGACCATCTTGCATTTGCCTACAAGGCTGACGAGAACCATGTTGATTCAGGCGGAATCAGAATAAGCGTAAGAGCCCTCTAAAGCGGCTTGCCATCATCCCCTATATTCATCGGTTTGGCAGTTCCCATACTTTGAGAACTGCCCTTTTTTTCATCTTCAGTCTTATTGTCTTTTGAGTTTACAATAGGTTTGCCATCATCGCCAATTGAGGCTCTTGACCCCCCAGGGGTGAACAGTTCCACCACAGGTGGAGTATCCTGCTTATCCTCACTGTCAGTGTTCTTTTTAAGTGTATCTAAAAGATCTTCTTTTAATGGCTCTCCCTCAGGCTCTTTATAAGGGGTAAGACCGTCTGATGGGAGTTTAGGCTTTAGTGAAAAATCTGGTGCAGCATACCCTTCTGGCTCACGTGAGAGATAATCAGGCAGAAGCTTTACCTCTCCTTTATAATTCTGCAGTTTTGAATTAAGGAAAACACAGTCTTTTAAAATCGCATCAGACAGCTCAAAGAAACCTTCAAGTGGTACAGAATATATTCTAGGTTTATTCTTTTCTCCCTGCAAAAGCGCTATATGCAGTGTGCCACCTTCTCTCATCTGCAGATAGATATCTGATAGTTTTTTCTGCTGGGATTTGGTAAATGGTGCAAACACTATTCTTGCAGGAGGAATTATCTGTCCGCGTAAGGAGTACTCCTGGCCTTTATCTATAAGGAATCTTGAGAAGACAAAACCTTTATCCTGATCAACAATTCTTATGTCAAGAGGACTTACATCAAGCTCAAAGGCAGGAGTTGAGCTCTGATACATACATCCTGTCTTAAATGCGTACTTATTGGTAATTGATTTGATTACCTTAAATACAGCCTGTCTGTGCATGACAGTCCTGTCTGCCTTGAGGATCTTTGCAGGAGAGCCTACGGTAAACGTATTGTCTGCACTATCTAGCAGTCTCCATACATAAGATGAAGATATAGACCATCCTGAATGCATAACCGCATAGGCAGGGTTTTCCATAGAGGCAGATAAAAGTGCTGTAATTACAAGAAGTTTTCTTAACATGCCTTTATTCTATATCAACTGCACCTTCCATAAATAGACTATATCACAAAGTGACATAAAAAATTCCTATTAAGATAAGGAGAAAATACCTTAGTTAGTACCTTGTTAAGAAATCCTGAGGTAAAAATAAGATTTCTAAAAAAAAAACCGATCAGATATAATCTATAAAGTTGATAGGTATTATATGTAATGGAGAAATTACCAATTATGACTCACTATGGCGAACTAATCATGAGCTCCCCGCTACCATTAATTGTTTTCATGCTTTTGCCGATGTTTCTTGTCGAGTTTTACGTGATAACAAAGGTTCTGCTGCTTATAGGAAATGAGATTCAAAACACAGGATCGATTGTTTACAGATTAAACAGGATATCCCTGTTTGCAGCAGCTTTGACAGTAACAGTATTATCAGTAAGCTTCTTTTTTCACACCTACACAAAAGATTACTCAAGCAGAGGACTAATTGATGAACTTGCTTCTATAAGCTACTCAGTATCCTTTATTTCGGTTTTAGTTATCTTTGTATATGAAAAAGGCTGGGCAGGAAAAAATCTTGACGGTAAAAAGAGAGCAAAATACATACTTTGCGCAATCACCTCATACCTCGTGCTTTCTCATGCTGCAATGACCTTTGGAATGATAAATCCATCATATTTTAAACATAATAGTCATATGACAATTGAGCATCAGCACCTGACTTTTGCAGTTAAATAGATTATAAACATCGTGCAAGCCATTATGTGGC
>JBJEWX010000150.1:0-2323 GCA_051885275.1 Succinivibrio sp.
TTAATGAAAAGTACCAGGGCAAGTCATCAGAACTTCAGAAATTATGCTTTAAGCATAATCTTCTGACTCTTGTGGCACATGGGGATGTACTAAGACTTGCCCCAGCCTTAAATATCAAAAAGAGCTGTATAAATGAGGGCATAAAGCTATTAGATAAGGCATTAGCGGATTTTACAGCACAATAATACCTATAAACTGAATATTTCATCAGATAGTGACATCCTCCCCTACTTATAGAATTAGGGGCTTACCGTTCGATATCTCTATCTAGATAAGAATTAAAGCCTGTCTCTGACAGGCTTTTTACCAAATTGTGCAAAAAAAAATGGAGTCTGCCATGCGGAGCTGTCAATATCTGACATTCTGTAGACTTTGAATAACTATGCCAACTTAAATCTCTTCTGCAGCACTAAGCTAAAACTGTGCGTGTTTTGAGGAATATACAGCAGGCAGATTATAAAAGAGGACAATTTGAGGGTGGCAACATCAGCTTTGCCTGTTGGTGTTGCCATTGAAGTTTTTACTTAATCAGTTGTGTCAGAGTTTTTTCAAATATCAAAGAAAGCTTATCAAGATCTTCAATACTTACCCTTTCGTTTACTTTATGAATAAGTGAGGCAACAGGTCCGAATTCAACAGTCTGTGTTCCAAGAGGACGAACAAATCTGCCATCAGAGGTTCCTCCTGAGGTTCCAAGCGATGGCGTAACTGAGGTTACCTCTTTAATGGTTTCACTTAGGATTTCAATAAGCTTTCCATCTTTGGTGAGGAAAGGGGCGCCTTCAGCCCTAAAGTCCATTGAGCAGTCAAGGTTCAGTGATTCTGCTATCGCTCTTACATGTCTTTCAACAGATTCTGGAGTCTGAAGATCATTCCATCTGAAATTGCATCTTAAGGTGCAGCTTCCAGGAATTACGTTGTCAGCGCCTGTACCGGCATGTACGTTTGATACCTGAAATGAGGTTGGCGGGAAGAATTCAGTTCCCTTATCCACAGGATTTTCAAGCATAGCCTGAATAAATCTTGAAGCTTCAAAAACAGCGTTTTTGGCGTGCTGTTCCATAGCAGCATGTCCCTGAATGCCTCTGATTGTAATTGTTGCATTCAGATCGCCTCGGCGGCCGTTTTTGATGGAATCACCAAACTCCTTATCGCAGGAACATTCGCCAATTAGGCAGTAGTCAGGGATCAGATTGTTAGCTTTTAGATACTCCACCATAAAAGGGGTTCCGCCTACAGCATCGCCCTCTTCATTAGAGGTAAGCAGAAGTCCCACGGTTCCTCTGTGGGATGGATTTTTCTTTACAAATTCCTTTAAAGCGTTAATCATGGCTGCATCGCCTCCCTTCATGTCAGATGAACCTCTGCCATAAAGATAAGGCTTACCGTCATAGTCGATTATATCAGCGCAGAAAGGAGGGTGATCCCAGTCTGACTCATCACCAGTTGGTACAACATCTGTATGACCTAGAAACAGTAAAAATGGAGCTCCCTTACCGTGTATAGCCAGAAGATTTGTAACACCGTTCTCTTTTACAGTCCGTAAATCAAAACCTAAGGGTAATAGTTCAGCTTTCACTATTTCCTGACAGCCATTGTCATCAGGAGTTATAGATTTGATCCTTACAAGTTTCTGTGCAAGTGCAACGGTATTTGAGAGTTCCATTTATGATCCTAGTTCTGTGTCTGAGTCTTTAAATTTTCTTCTGACTCATTGTCAACAACACCTTTCTTTTTGTCAAACATTAAGAAGATATTTGCCAGAATGGTGCCTGAAATTGAGTGCCATACACAGGAAACGGCTGATGCAATTGCAGCTTCTGCGCTGGTTGGGAAGAACTTTGTGCATAAGCCAGTAGCTAAACCGGCATTCTGAACACCAACCTCAATTGACAGAGTTCTCTTTTTAGCAGTGCTCATTCCAAAGAATCTGCCGGCAAGGTGTCCGAAGATATAACCTAGGGTGTTGTGGCAGAAGATGCAGGCAAAGATTATAAGTCCAGACTGCAGGAACTTGTTACCATGAACAGAAATTACGCCACCTACAATCAGAGCAAAGCCAATAACTGCAACACCAGGCATAATCTGTCTAATCTTGTTGAACAGCTCATACTTGTGGAACATGATATTCATAGATGATCCAATTGCTACAGGAATAATGGTTACGTACAGCATGAAGATGAACATACTCCATGGATCAATATCGATTCTCTGACCTACAAGGAAGTTCACTAAAAGTGGGGTTGCAACAGGTGCTACTAGTGTTGATACAGTTGTCATACCAACAGAGAAGGCAACATCGCCCTTACACAGGAATGACATG
>JBJEWX010000151.1:0-2322 GCA_051885275.1 Succinivibrio sp.
GTCTGCATTTAAAATTAAAGGAGAGCAGAAAAAAGAACTTGCTTACCAGCTTGCAGTTGGTGATGCCTATCTTTCCTTGGAACTTTATAAGAGTGCAGCAGAAGCTTATAAACTTGCAATTGGATCAAAATCTGTTGCAAAACAGCCAGATAAGAGAGCAATGCTACTTACAACGCTCGGTATAGCAGAAGGTAATCTTGGTAATTATGATGCAGCGATTAAAGCCTTAACTGAAGCTCTTGAAATTGCAAAAAAGTTAAAACAGAACAATACCATTGCTGAATCTACAAGTAATCTTGGAATTATTTATTGGGAAAAAAATCAGTACGAAAAGGCCTTTAAACTATTATCAGAAGCTTTGGAACTAGAAAAAAAAGATAAGCTTGAAAGGCAGTTCGGCGTAGATATGAATAACTACGGTTTGGTGCTTAAAAGTGTAGGCAGCTATGTTAAGGCAATGGAGTGTTTTGACAAAAGCCTTGAAACAGCAAAGAAAGTAAAAAATGTAAAAGATGAGGGTATAGCTACAGTTAATAAAGCATTGTTACATCGCATTACCGGGCATTATGATTTAGCAAAGGCTGAATATTCAAAAGCAATCACACTCTTTAAAGAGTGCGATTTTACAGAAGGTCTTGCAGGTGCGTACCTTGGTGTTGGTGTTATGGAAATGCTTGAAAATGAGGATTATGTAACCGCAATCAAGAATTTTAATGATGCACTTGATATTTACATCAAATTAGATATGCCTCACGGTGAAACGGAAGCACGACTTCAAATAGCATATCTAAATAAGCTTAAGATAACCCCAAGCCAGTTAACATCAGGATTGCTTTTTGAAGATGAAGATGAGGATGCGCAGAAGCAGGAAATTGCTACAATCCGAGAGCAAGCTTCAAAAGCACTAGAACTATCAGTAAAAAATGGCTATCAGGAAATGTTCTGGTTTGCTCATCAGTTGCTTGGATTTGCGGATATGCAGGAATCAAAGTGGGATGAGGCATTTTCTCATTATGAAACTGCTATCAATACAATTACAAGTCTGTATCAATCAGCAGAGAATATTGAGACCTTAGGTGAATACATGTCAGAAAAAGAAGATCTTTATTCTGAGGCAATGAAGGTCTGTTCTCAAATGTTCAAAAAATACAAGGAAACTAAATATCAGCATTTGTTGTTTAAGTATTCGGATACATTAAAGAATGAGATAGAAAAGGCAAATTCAGTACTGGCTAATCTGGAATTCAAAGATCCAAACAAGAGGAAACTATTTGAAGAAATCAATGAGCTTGCAAAGAAAAGAACTCGTGCCCATGATGCAATTCCTCGCCTTACAGATTTAGCAAAGGATGCGACTGAGGAAGATAAGAATCGTCATGAACTTGCTCAGAGAGAAAGGAATGAGCTGGAAAATAATTTCAGAGTTATTGATGAATCATATAAGAGTTTACTGGACAAATGGGCAAAATTATATCCTGCAGACAAGGTTATTTTTGATTCTTCAGCTAGAGTTGATGTCCAAGCAATTCAGCAAACATTAAAAAATGATCAGATCGTCCTTCATTATGTAACTTTGGGGGAGAAACTGATTATCTCTACAATTTCAGCTGATAACGTATCTTTGGTAGAGGTTGATGTTGGTAAGAATGTTTTAACTAATCTGGTAAGAGATCAGTTTTTAGTTGGCTATATCGAAAATGGTATAGGCAGATCAGCTCCTAAAGGAGTTGACGTAAAGCAATGGTCAGAAGAGCTTTATGTAAAAGGTAACAATATTCTTTCTAAACTTTATCAATACCTAATTAAGCCAGTAGAAAATGAGATTAAAGATAAGAATCGACTTTATATTGTATCAGATGGTTATCTCGCTCAGGTTCCATTTGGAGCATTAGTTAAAGATGTAAATAACAGTGTTCCTGAATATCTGATTGAAAATTATGATATTGCATATGTCCGACCATCATTTATTGATGCCTTTAAAAGAGAGAACATTAGTGGCAAGACTAAAAAGATTTTGGCTATAGCCAATGCGGCTAATCGAAATTTTGATATGGGACCTCTGGCAGGCACTGTAAAAGAGGTGAATGAAGCATCAACAATTCTTGATCAGAAAGGATTAGATGTTGATGTAGCGTTTGGTGAAGTTTTGCCAAAAAAAATAGATCAAATTAGAGAGAGTGAGTTAAGTGCTCTTTTCAAATCCGTTAAACACGATGAACCTACGGAACAGTGGATCTCTGATAAGTTATCAGAGAACCGTTACGACATACTGTATTTTGCTACTCATGGTATGGCTATGTCTGATATATACTCTTCAATGAA
>JBJEWX010000152.1:0-2318 GCA_051885275.1 Succinivibrio sp.
ATCCAAGAGTGGATCTGGATTTACTTAACTTTTTTATCTGGGAAACTCGAGTTATTTAATATTTTGCACCATATTTAATCATATTTTGTAATTTCACTAGTTTTGATCATTTTTGGTGATACTATAAAACTGTATCAGTTATTATTTGATTTTATGACTTATTTTAATAGGTATGACTTACTAATCATGATTAAACTTGATCATATCAATAAGTACTACGGCGATCTTCATGTTCTAAAGGATGTATCTTTAGAAGTAGCAGAAGGAGAAAAGCTGGTTATTATTGGCCCTTCTGGATCAGGAAAATCTACTACTGTAAGATGTATGAATTTTCTTGAAACTCCAACCTCCGGCCATGTATATATAGATGGAAAGGAACTTACAGTAAAGAACAAGACTAAACTTGTTAGAGAATATACCTCAATGGTATTTCAGCAGTTCAACCTCTACCCTCACCTTGACGTACTGCACAATCTGACACTTGCACCAATAAAAATTCACAAAAAATCTAAAGAAGAAGCTGAAAAGCTGGCTATGCATTATCTTGAGGTGGTTGGGCTTAAGGATAAAGCTCACGTATACCCATCAACACTGTCAGGTGGACAGCAGCAGCGTATTGCTATTGCAAGAGCTCTTTGCGCCCAGACAAAGATCATTCTTTTTGATGAGCCAACCTCAGCGCTTGATCCTGAAACAATTCAGGAAGTTCTTGATGTCATGGTAAAGCTTGCAAAAGAATCAAATATCACCATGGTTGTGGTTACTCATGAAATGGGCTTTGCCCGTCAGGTAGCTGACCGCGTGGTATTTATGGCTGACGGTACAATCCTTGAGGAAGGTACACCTGAACACTTTTTCACTGAACCTAAGAATGAACGTGTAAAACAGTTTTTAGGAAAAATTATAAAGCACTGATTCATTACGAACTGTAATTTGGAGATTATTATGAAATCATTAAAAAAGATTTTGGCTTTAGGTTTGGCTGCAGCTCTAGGCACATCAGCTTTATCTGCTACTGCTGCTGAGGACTTTTCAAACGTTGAAGAAATTAAGGCTATTCAGAAGTCAGGTGTTCTCCGTGTTGGCGTTAAAAATGATGTTGTAGGCTTCTCTGTTAAAGATCCGTTAACAGGTGAATATGTTGGTTTTGAGGATTCACTTGCAACAATGATTGCCAAAGAAATCGGTCCTGATGTTGAGGTTGAATTTACTGCAGTTACTGCAGCAACCCGTTCTGAGCTTATTGATTCAGGCGATCTTGACTGCGTTCTTGCAACTTTCACTATCACCCCTGAACGTAAAAAGAACTGGGATTTCTCAACCCCATATTACCAGGATGCAGTAACTGTACTTGTTGAGAAGAAAAACAATATTAAATCACTTTCAGATCTATTAGGTAAAACTGTTGGCGTATCCTCAGGTTCAACCTCAGCAAAAGCACTTGTTCAGGCTTTGGTTGATAAGAATCTCATTGATGCTGCTAAATTCAATGCAGACAAATTTGATCCTTCAACCTGGACTGAAGGAGTGAAGTTCCATCAGTTTGACAACTACCCTGCTATTTCTACTGCTCTTGCAGCAAATGAGGTACAGGCTTTCTGTGTGGACAAGTCAATTCTTAACATCTATAAGACAGCTTCCCGTGACTTCATTGAAGACAGATTTGCTCCTCAGGAGTATGGTGTTGTAACAAAGAAGGGCTCAGGTCTGTCACCTTTTGTTGATTCACTTATCCAAAAATGGCTGTCAGATGGCACCATCGAGAAACTTATTAAAGAGAACAATCTTTAATTTAAAATCTGTTTTTCTTTAAAATTTCTTTTTTGATTTAGTGCCCGCAATGCGGGCATTTTTAAACAGGGATTAAGATGGGAAATCTTTTTTCAGCAGATGCATGGATAATGCTATGGCACTTTAAAGATACCTTTATTCTTGGTTTTTTAACCACCATTGGCGTATCTTTAGCCGCCCTTGCAATCTCACTGTGTCTTGGAATTATCTTTGGTCTTATGGCCACCTCTGGCAAGGGAGTCTTAGGCGCTGTTGCCAGAGTTTATGTGGAATTTATTCAGAACACGCCTTTGCTTTTGCAGATCTGCTTTTTATACTATGCCCTTTCATTCAGTGGTAACAGTATCGGTATTATGCCATCAGGAATCATCTCCATTGGTCTATATCATGGAGCCTATATGGCAGAGGTTATCCGTGCGGGTATTCAGTCTATAAACAAAGGTCAGTTTGAAGCTGCAAGTTCTCAGGGGTTCAACTACTTTGGAACAATGTATTACATCATTCTTCCTCAGAGCATTAAGATTATT
>JBJEWX010000153.1:0-10540 GCA_051885275.1 Succinivibrio sp.
ACTTATATCTCTCAACATAAGGTTTGTTAGTTTTCTCATCAAGCTTATAAACAGGTATCTGATATGAGTTTGAATTAAACTTCCACTCAGAACGGGGCGCATCTGTTATTTTCCATAAATAACGCTTTGGTGAGTTCAGTCCTGTATTACCCTCATTTCCAACCTTTAGTGCCTCAAGATTTGCAGCTTCTGTACCCACTCTGGCTAAAGACGGCCATACAAAAGCATCAAGTCTTGATGACAGTGAGGAACAGAAGTTAAAATCAAAGTTTGCCTGCTGAAACTGAATTCTGCTTGCAAATGGGCCTGTATATACATTCTCAGGCGCATTCAGATCTCTGATGGCAAGAGGAGTACTGTTTGGGAAGGTATCGGTACTTGACATAGAGGTACCATCCTCAACAAGCAGTCCACAGGTACGGGTGTTGCCAATATCTAAAATCAAACTGACATTAAGGGCATCTTCGGTTCTGCTGTTATTCTGATCAAATACTCGAAGTTTAATGTCATTTGGCATAAAGAAATGCTTGATAAAGGCCAGCAGGTTCAGATAATGCTTTTCGTATAGCTGAGATTTTATATACTTTCCATCATCACTTTCCGCATCGTACTTTTCATTCGGCTCGTTAACAGACTGAGGATAGATTTCCCTAAAAATACTCTTTGCCCATTCAGCTACAAAACTTGTGCCATTAACACCGTTTAATAATTCTGTTGCTGCCACACCGTCCCTAAAAGAGAAGGCAGTATCAATATCTTTTGGACTTGGGGCAGTCTGACCTGAGTCATTGTCAGCACTGTCAGATAAAGTGGTATCAAAGGCCAGGGTAAGATGGAAGCGACCACCTTTTTCATCAGCAGTTTTAGGATCAGACAGATTTACAATTCGTGCTCTTGCCCAGTTAGTAGGCCCCTTATTGCTTTTTTTGCTGAAATATGGAACAGGAAACCATACACCGTTATACAGTTTTAGCGAGGCGAGCATCTTAACATCATTGTCACTGTCAAATTCGTATTTATCACAGGAAATGCTGTATTTCATAAGAGGGCTGTCAGCACTTAACTCCTCATCTATTACATACTTATCGTGAGTGCGATTTAAACGATAGCGAGCAAAGTGGTTACCTAATTCCTCAACTCTTACAAATTTGCCAAACTTGATGTGATTTGGGTAGATCTTCTGATCATCAGTCTCAAAATTTATTTCATTTTTTGAGTTTTTCTCAGATTCAAAATCTAATTCGTAATCAAGAAACTGAATACCTGTATTTGATATCAGATCAAACTCTCTGTTAAATTCTGCTCTGGTATCTTTTGAAACTACTTTTTCAATTTTTTTAACTGTAACTGCCTTATTGTCTTTCACAGTGAACACCCCACAATGATACGAATAGATAAAATTTAGCATACCTTAAGAGATAAAGTTCATTTTTTATGAATAAATCTTACAAACATCAAATATATATATTATTTTTGTATATGTATTTACAGGTGCACTGTAAATTAGGAATGTAAAAAACAGCATAACAGGCTGAAAATTTGAAGATTTAAGGAGTGATTAAAAAAGGTGCTCTGAGATAAAAAAAGCAACCATATGATTGCCCTTGAGATGGTGGATGCTATAGGACTCGAACCTATGACCCTCTGCTTGTAAGGCAGATGCTCTAACCAGACTGAGCTAAGCATCCAAGTGGTGGGTTGTGAGGGGGTCGAACCCGCGACCAACGGATTAAGAGTCCGCTGCTCTACCAACTGAGCTAACAACCCACTTGAAGCAAGCTTTATTTTAACGCATGGTGGGTTGTGAGGGGGTCGAACCCGCGACCAACGGATTAAGAGTCCGCTGCTCTACCAACTGAGCTAACAACCCAGCGTTAAAATAATATCTGACTGGTGGGTCGTGAGAGATTCGAACTCTCGACCAACGGATTAAAAGTCCGCTGCTCTACCGACTGAGCTAACGACCCAATCATCAGAATCTTGTTTGTTGAACTAATCAACGGCGACTATTTTACTAAAATTTTGTGCTCTTGCAAGCATTTTTTTAACAAAATATTCATTTATTTTTTTAAACCGCATATAAATGCTAGTTAAGTTTAGCCAGTTCCTTTTTGGCAAGCACAGCTGAACTGCTTGCCGGATAGGTTTTTATCAAAACTTCATAGAAGCGTTTTGCTTTTTCGTTATCCCCAAGTGCACTTGAGGTAATTCCTAATTTATACAGCGCATCTGCTCTTTTTGAGGAGTTTTTGAATTTTGCTGTATTTAAAAAGCTTACTCTGGCTTCAGCATACTTTTTCTGTTTGTACTGAACCTGTCCTAACCAGTACCATGCGTTTGGGGTAAGTGAGTTATTAGGATACTTGCTGACATATACATTAAATGCCTTAGCAGCCTCATCAAGTTTATTCTGTGTTAAGAGCTTGTAGGCATTCTGATACTGTCTGTTAGCATTTTCATCAGCCTCAGGAAGACCATCTCCCTGAGTCTTAGTCTTCTTGTCTTGAGTTATACTTGACTGTGCCAGCGCATTCTGATTTGAAAGCTTGCTCTTTGAAATTGTTCCACTAGAGTCACCAACGCTTGAGGAGAGATTCTGATTTGCAGCTACGGCAGAATTATTAACTTCAGATTTCTGAGCTTCGCCCTTGTCTAAAGCATCCTGATTTTGAGCTGCGGCGGTGGCTGAATTTTTTAACTTAAGATTCTCTGCTCTTAAAACCTCGATTTCATGGTTTAGAGATTCAATCTGACCTTCTGATTCAGCAAGCTGATCTTCAAGATCCTGAACTCTGTTTTGCAGGGTCAAAAGATTTCTCTGAAGCGAAACTACCTGATCATTTGCACATTGAGCTGAAAAAGAAAACAACAGAGCAAGAGTAATAACACCTCTTTGGCAAACTTTAAAAAAGCTATGGATGATGGTTGTTTGGGTACAAGTCATTAGATTCTCCTAAGGAGGCTAAATGTAAAAAAGGCGAGATCTGAAACGCTCGCCTTTAATATTACAACTTTTAATAAGGTATTACTGTATAAATTAGTAATTTAAAACAGCTCTACGGTTCTTTGACCATGCTGACTCGTCATGACCTTCAACTGCAGGCTTTTCCTCACCATAGCTTACAATTGAAAGCTGATTTACATCAACGCCTAGATTCTGCATATAACGGGCAACAGAACGGGCACGTCTCTCACCTAGAGCAATGTTGTACTCAGGGGTGCCGCGCTCATCGGTATGACCTTCAATGATCACTCTGGCATCAGGATTCTTCTTTAGGTAAGCAGCATTTGCCTGCATAACTCCCAAATACTGATCCTGAATATTCTCTGAATTGTAGGCAAAGTAAACAGTGTGGCTGTCAGCAAGCTCTGCAGGACCGTTCCAGCCGTCCATCTGAGCATTTGGATCACCAACTGTCAGTGCGCCGTCATCATCAAGACCTAAAGCTGGCTCAGCATCTTCAACTAAAGCTGCCTGCTCATTGCTTGATGAACAAGCTGTAAGAGTAACTAATGCCATTGAGCACAGAAGAGTTAACAAATAGTTCTTAAACATTTTTTATTTCCTATACGTACTATTTAACTATTTTGATAAAAGAGGACCCCATGCAGGAGAGCTAATCTCACCCTGACTTGATGGAAGATTTGCCTTGAATCTGCCGTCTGAGGATACTAAAGCTAGTCCCTTACGCCCCTGATAAACTGTTGAATATATTACCATACTTCCATTTGGTGCAACACTTGGAGACTCATCTAATGATGAGGTGGTAAGCATATATATGCTTCCGTCAGGATCTACACGGGCTACTCTAAATCCATTAACCTGAGTAATAACTATTAAAGAATTAGTACCAGGTATCTGCTTTGCAGACAGATTCTTTGCTCCCTGATAGGTTACGCGCTTTGCAGTATTTGTTGCAAAATCATGTCTGTAAATCTGAGCTTTTCCACCGCGCTCTGAGGTAAAGTACAGTGATTTGCTGTCAGCTGACCATGTAGGCTCAGTATCAATTGCTCGGTTGCTTGTGACTCTGTGGAATCTGGCAGTGGTTAAATCGAAGTAGTAAATATCAGGCTGACCGTCCTTTGATAGGGTCATAGCAATCTTAGTACCATCAGGTGACCAGGCTGGGGAGCTATTTAAACCTGTAAAGGAAGCAAGTTTCTGACGTTTCTTTGAATAGATGTCCTGAACAAAAATTGCAGGAGATCTCTTTTCAAAGCTTACGTAGGCAAGTCTGGTTCCATCAGGAGACCATGATGGAGTCATAATTGGCTGAGTAGATTTAACAACGGCAGTTTCGTTATATCCGTCATAATCAGCAGTCATAAGCTGATATGGAAAATTAGCGCCATATTTTGTTACAACGTAAGCGATTCTTGTTCTAAAACAGCCTTTCTGACCTGTAAAGGTCTCATATACTCTGTCTGATACGCGGTGAGCAGCCTGTCTCATGGTGGAGATAGCACTGTTTCCTGCAAAATGGGCAAGAACCTTGCCTTTGTTGTCGCCCTGAAGACCTACTACCTGAAACTCAACTTTGTACATTTTGTTTTTGAGATCTTCAACTTTACCAAATACAGCCACCTCAGCTCCGGTTGCTGCAACAACATCAGGGCTAATCTTTCCATCAACAATTCCATTGCGTGGAAGAGCTGATACTGCAATTGGGGAGAATTTTCCTGAACGCATTAAATCAGCAGAAACAATTGATGCAACATCAAGTTTTACAGCAGGATCCTGTGTGAAAGGATAAACTGCAATTTTGTGACCTTCGTTAATGCCACCGGTGATTTCAATCTGTAATTCGGCGTGCACAGAAGCTGCTGCAAAAAGCATTGCAACTGCAGCCAGAACTCTTTTTAGCATGAATACAACTCCTTGTTAATACTTACACTATTATATGCCGTTAGAGCTTTGGTGTCATAGAAATCTTTATATTTGAACACTCTGGGCAGGATGCCGGAGGTTTTGGGAACAGTCCCACAAGGTCAATTGCCTTTATAGCACTGTCACAAACTCTTGCATCTCCCTGACAGGTCTTGTCTTTCACAGTTCCATCTGAGGATAACCTGATTGTTACAACGACCTTTTTACCGTTCATTGACTGATCAATACGCCAGTTCTGCTCAATAAGACCTCTAACCTTATCGCCATAACCGCCATCCCCACCACCGGCAGAGCCTAAGCCCTGACCGTTTACCTCATCACCATCAGCAGTACCTAGGATGTCATCCTCAAGAGAATCTGCCATAGCTTTAGCTCTAGCCTCAGCTGCGGCCTTAGCCTTTGCTTCAGCTTCAGCTTTCTTTTTAGCCTCAGCTTCCTTTTTCTTCTTTTCCTCTAATTTCTTTTGCTCTTCAAGCTTTTTCTTCTTTTCCTCTAATTTCTTTTGCTCTTCAAGCTTTTTCTTCTCTTCCTCAAGCTTCTTTTTCTCTTCCTCTAGCTTTTTCTTCTCTTCTTCAAGCTTCTTTTTCTTTTCTTCTTCAAGCTTTTTCTTCTCTTCCTCAAGCTTCTTTTTCTTTTTTTCTTCTAGCTTTTTCTTCTCTTCCTCAAGCTTCTTTTTTTTCTCTTCTTCTAACTTTTTCTTCTCTTCAGCTTTTTTCTTCTTTAGAGCAAGCTCTTTTTCCTGCTCTATCTTTTTTGCCTGTTCCTCGGCTAAAAGACGCTTCTTTTCCTGCTCAGCCTTTTTCTGCTCTAGCTGTTTCTGCTTTTCTTCACGCAAACGCTCAATTTCTTCTTGTTTTTTCTTAGTATCCTCAATCTGCACAGTTTCCTGACTCTTTTTACTCTGAGTCTTTCCCTGAGGATTACCCTTTGCAGGAGGAATAAATGTGGCATGCATGATATCCCCCTGACCTAAATTTGGTCTTGAAGGCTTATCTAATGAGACTCTTATAACTAAAAAGGCTATTATTAGAGCATGCAGAGCAACAGCTATAATAAACGCCACTTTCATATTTATCTTCATAGAATATCTTTGAGCTTTTCTGTTGTTTTGAGCTATAGGCTATTTAGAATCTATAGGCTCTGTAACTAAACCTACTGACTTTACACCGCTGTTCTTTAATGCATTCATCAGCTGAATGACACTGTCATAGGCAACCTGAGCATCTCCTTGAACAACTACAGGACGATTTGGCTCTCTTGCCAAAAGCGAAGACACATATGAGGTAAGTTCATCTAAACTTCCCATCTTAACAGCCTCAGAATCCATACTTACGTAAAACTGTCCAACCTTGTCTACTGTGGCAATGATTGGAGTCTGCTGATTTTCATTCATCGTTTCTGCCTGTGCCTGTGGCAGATCAACGGTAACGCCCTGCATCACTACCGGCGCTGTTGCAATAAAAATAACCAAAAGCACCAGCATAACATCAATGTAAGGAACAACATTGATTTCGGCTTTTGCTCTTGATTTACCGCGTGTTCTTGCTGTCTGCATATACTAGCGCTCCACAGAGGTATTGCTGAATCTTCTCATTCTGTCCCCCTCAACTCCAGGAGTCTGATACTGCACTGTAGTTGAAGAACTGTGCTGATGCAGAGGGCGGTTGATCCTTGCTCTTGCAAATGCGCTTTGGGACTCCTCTCCGGTCTTTTGTGAAAATTGAGATGAGCTCTCTCTTGTATAGCCTGTGCTGTTCTTGTAGTTTCTTGAACTGCTGTCCACAGAAGAGCTGTTAGCCTGATGCTGCTGAGCCTGTGCCTGAGCCTTCTGATTCATCTCAGAACGCACACGAACTAACCTTCTGTTTAGGATTGTTGCAAACTCATCCATAAAGTTTACATACCTGTTCTCAAGAGCATCAACCTTGGTTACAAAGCGGTTGTAGAACATAACTGCAGGAATTGCTGCAAAAAGACCCATTGCGGTAGCAATCAGAGCTTCTGCAATTGGAGGGGCAACCATTGACAAGGTTGCATTTTTTACAGCTGCCAGGGCAATAAAGGCATGCATAATTCCCCATACTGTACCAAACAGACCAATATACGGACTAATTGAGCCTACAGTTGCAAGAGTAGCCAGATGATTCTCAAGATTCTCAATCTCTCTTGACTCTGAAACCTTCATCTGTCGGTAGGTACCATCCATTACCACTTCCTGATCGGCAGGACCAGAATTTATCAGTCTGACAAATTCCTTAAAACCTTCTACATAAATAACTTCAAGTCCTACAAGTGAAGCTGCGCGCTTACTGCACTCCTGATAAAGGTTGTTAAGATCAATTCCTGACCAGAATTTTTCTTCAAACTCATCTGCCTTAAGTCTTGCAGTCTTGTATAAACTGGATTTTGAAACAATAATTGTCCATGATGCAACCGACAGAGCTAAAAGGAATAGCATAACCGCCTGTACTAGAGGGCTTGCATCTAAAATAAGCTTGGTAATTGATAACTGACCTGCTGCTTCCATTTGTTAAATCCTAACCTCAAAATTTGAAACATCCTCAGGAATAAACTGCCTGATATACTCTAGAGTCTTACTGTCCATAACCGCAGGTTTTCTCTTTTCCATATCAAGAAAAGCAATGGAGCACTCAAATTCAAACAACAATTCCTGATGCTGATTATAAACTTGTTGAAAAATTTTTAAACTTGCCCTTCGGGCTTTTGTTGGAACACAGGTAACTGTAAGCACATCGTCCAATCTGGCAGAGCTTATGTAGTTACCCTTAATACTTGTAATTACAAAACCTTTTTTCTCATTTAGCATAGAGCTTTGAGACAGGCCAGATGATCTTAGCCATTCAGTTCTTGCTCTTTCACAGAACTTAAGATAATTGGCATAGTAAACAATTCCGCCAGCGTCTGTATCCTCATAATATACCCTGCTATTATGAGTAAATTCCTTAACTGTCATGATGACGCTTCCTTCTTGATTTCAAGTCCAAACTTTTTATAGGCCTTCTCTGTGGCAAGGCGGCCTGTTCTTGACCTCTGAACGAATCCCTGCTGAATAATGTATGGTTCCACAACATTTTCAAGAGTATCTCTGTCATGTCCTAAGGAGGCAGCAAGACTCTCAATACCTACAGGACCGCCGCCAAAGTCATAGATCATACTGTGCAGATACTGCCTGTCAAAATCATCAAAACCATCCTCGTCAATTCTGAGCATTGTAAGAGCTGAGCGAGCCATTTCAAGGGTAATGCGACCATCACCTTTTACCTGAGCATAGTCTCTTACTCGCCTGAGCAGGCGGTTTGCAATTCTTGGTGTACCCCGTGAACGTTTGGCAATTTCATGAGCTCCATCCTTATCTATAAGAACATTAAGCTTAGATGCTGAACTGTTGATAATTATCTCAAGCTCATCAGGAGTATAGAATTTAAGCTGAAGAATTATGCCAAAGCGGGCTCTAAGCGGTGAGGTTAAAGTTCCTGCTCTTGTAGTTGCTCCCACCAGAGTAAAAGGATTTAAGGTTATCTTGATGGAACGGGCGGACGGTCCCTCACCAGTCATAATATCCACCATATAGTCTTCCATGGCCGGATACAAAAACTCCTCTATCACAGGAGAAAGACGGTGAATTTCATCAATAAAAATAACGTTTCTAGGCTGCAGGTTGGTTAAAAGCGCAGCAGCATCACCCTTTTTCTCAAGTGCAGGACCTGATGTCTGAGAAATACCCACAGACAGTTCATTGGCAATAATATTAGACAAAGTTGTTTTACCAAGACCAGGAGGTCCGAAAATCAGCACATGATCTAAAGCCTCACCTCTCTGCTTGGCAGCCTTTAGGGCAATTCCCAGCTGTTCTTTAACCTCGGTCTGACCAATATAGTCATCAAGACTCTGAGGTCTAAGAGCTCTGTCTTCAGATGCTTTTGTATTTTCAAGTAATTCCTCTTCAGGAGTCTTCTCAGCCCTGATAAGCGAGGTATCAGTCTCAATACTGTCGGCAAAAATTCCCAAATCATTGTTGTTTGACATTTTTTAGGCATGTCCTTTTGAAATCAGTGCAAGGGCTGCAACTATTATCTGCTGAGTACTCATTGATGCATCCTGAGCTATAACGCTCTTGACATATTTTATAGCATCAGCTTCCCTGTACCCTAAAGCTGTCATTGCCGCTACTGCATCATTGAACGACTCATTTGCGGCATTAAGATCAGTTGCAGCGGCATTTACTGCAGGCAGAACAGAGGCAGAGGCCTTTAGGCTGTCTTTTAATTCAACAACCATTCTCGAAGCTGTCTTCTTGCCAACTCCAGGGATCTGCTCTAAAGCTTTAGTCTGTTCGGCAAGCACGGTCTGAACAAAGGATTCAACCTCAAAGGTGGATAGCACTGCAAGAGCCATTTTCGGACCAACTCCATTGACCTTTATGAGTGTTCTAAACAAAGAACGCTGCTCTATTGAGGTAAACCCGTAGAGTACCTGAGCATCCTCCCTGACTGTGTGATGAATATACACAAAGGTGTTTTCACCAATCTTTAATGAGGCAAGACAGGGCACCGGCATATCCACATCATAGCCGACTCCGCCAACTTCGATTAAGGCTGTTACACCATCTATTCTTAATACTTTTCCTGAAAGACTTCCAATCATTTAATTTTTCACTCTCTGGAATCTGCCATGTACTGAACCTTGAGTTGCAACTCCAGCTCCCATGGCCTTTGTAACCTTACTTGTAAAACAGTGGCATAAGGCACAGGCAAGTCCATCTGCAGCATCTGCCTGAGGGTTTCCGTTTAGTCTTAAAAGTCTTTTTACCATGAACTGAACCTGCTCTTTATCAGCCCAGCCGTATCCGACAACAGACTGTTTTATCTGCATTGGGGTATATTCAAATATCTCCACCCCAAGATTGGCTCCGGCAACAATTGCGCTGGCTCTTGCCTCTGACAGTTTTACTGTAGACTGTACGTTTTTTGAAAGAAAGGTTTCCTCAACCGACATGGAATCAGGTTTGAACTGCTCTATAAGAGATGTGACTCCATCATAGATAACCTTAAGCTTTGAAGCCAGATCACCATCTCCTGTTTTAATGCACCCTGATCCTAGATAGATAACGTCGTTACCTTCTGATTTGACTACTCCGTACCCGGTAAACCTAGAACCTGGATCAATTCCAATTATAACTTCAGACATTTTTTTTTCACTTATGCCATAAATATTTCTAATTATATAGCAAATTATGCGACTCACTCAAAAGCAGACACAAATGCCACCACTGATCACTGTTTTGCTCTCATGTTCGTGATACAGGCATTAACTACCTACTTTGACAGCTGAGTATCGTCCTTGTGTGTTTTGCTCCAAAGCTCCTTTATCTTTGGAGGAAGATCCTTTGGAATAATCTTTTTCAAATTTTCCTCGCTGCCGTCCTCTATAGCCTTTGAGTAGTACCATATTTTGAACTCAAGCATTGCCATAACCAGGTTCAACTGTTCTATCTGTGAACTTACCTCCTGTTTTTGACGCTCAAAAAGTGCCCTTCTTTTCTCATATGTTTGAGCTCCCTGCTTGCACCAGAGCATAAACTGCTTGATATCTCTGATTTGAAGTCCTGATTTTTTCAGACATTCAATC
>JBJEWX010000154.1:0-10490 GCA_051885275.1 Succinivibrio sp.
ATTAAAGCCTAAAATAACCAGAGCAATTACAAAAAAATCAGGATGTCTTAATGAAATCTTTTTGATAAAAAGCTTATAACCTAAAAAGGCAATCACGAGAGGAAACAGGAAGGATACGTTTCCAAAATAGCTGAAAATATTCTCAAGAAATGAGGAATTAGCGGATACAAGAGCGTCCCCCTGAGCACCTGTTGTAAACAGTTCACCACTTAGGGCTCTGCGAATTTTGTTTTTGTGTGAAATCAGAACAAAAATGCAGATAAGGCTTACAAGGCATGAAAGAGCAAACATCACCTTTCTGAACATTCCTATTTCAGTTTTTTCAAAGGATGAGTGCCCCTGATTTGAGCCAAATAGCATTTATTCCTCCACTGTGCCTGTTATGTGCCAATTTACGATTGCAGACAGAGATAAGCCTGCTTCGAGATGATCATTAAAACGCATAAATATTATCACCATTCAAATTTTCAATCAATTTGAGCATTAGAATTTGCTTAATCGGCAACACAAAATCTAGTACAATCACAATTATTTTTTTAAATGGAAACTAATCATGATAAACATAGTCTTATACCAGCCGGAAATGCCATCAAATGCAGGAAATATAATCAGATTAAGCGTAAACTGCGGAGCAAGACTTCACTTTATAGGACCTCTTGGTTTTTATCTTGACAACGAAAGACTTATGAGAGCCGGACTTGATTATCATGAACTCTGCAATCTTACCGTTCATACCAATTTCAAATCCTTTTTGGAAAAAGAGCAGCCTAAAAGACTTATAGCCTCTTCCTCAAAAGCCCATCATTCCCATACCTCCTTTAAATTTTCAGATGGAGACTATGTGATCTTTGGAAGAGAGAAGGAAGGACTATCAGAGGAGGTCTTTGCCCTGATACCAGAGGAAAACAGAATAAAAATACCAATGGCGCCTAACAGCAGATGTCTGAACCTGTCAAACTCTGTTGCCATTGTTGCCTATGAGGCATGGAGACAGTTTGGCTTTGAAGGATCAGTAGTCTAATTTGACTAAAACAAAAAATAGGCAATTGATGGGCATTTGAGGGCTTTTTCTGATATGATCTTCCTTTGTTAATTTAGGAAACAATATAATAACTATTAGTAAATTATAATTTACAATTCAGATTTAAGAGGAAAAAATCGTTGCTGGATTTTCTGGTTGAATTTTTTGGAAGCTATGGATATATAGCCGTATTTGCGTGCCTTTTGCTTTGCGGTCTTGGTGTTCCTGTACCTGAGGATATCACTTTGGTTTCAGGCGGTGTTATATCTGGACTTGATCTGGCAAATCCCCACATAATGCTGGCTGTAGGACTTGTGGGAGTTCTCTTTGGTGACAGTACCATGTTTTTAGCCGGAAGGATCTTCGGTTATAGAATTCAGCGAATAAAAACCTTCAGAAAAATAGTCACTCCACAGAGATTTTCCCATATTCAGCGTAAATTCAAACAGTACGGACTGGGTCTTCTGTTTGTAGCCAGGTTCCTTCCAGGTCTGCGTTCTCCTATATACCTTGTGGCAGGAATGTCACACAGAATTTCCTATTTAACCTTTATTGTCATGGATGGACTTGCAGCTCTTATCTCAGTTCCGGTATGGATATATCTAGGTTACTTCTTTGCCGATAATCTTGATGTTCTCATGACCTATGTTCATGACGTTCAGAAGGTTATCTATCTTGCTTTAGGACTTGTACTGATTCTGGTTATCTTTGTCTACCTTAAAAAGAAGTTTCATGCCAAATTAAGCGGCGTAACTCAGGATGATCCTAAAAACAATAAGCTTTAGTCAAATCAATTTTATTCAATAGCCTTAATTTTTTTTACAGCATAGTATAGAATTACCTGGCCTTTGAGCAGCATAAGCTGCTCTTTTATTTTTTAATTGGTGAAAAAATGGATGCTTTTACACAGGTAATTGTAGATATAAACTCAATCTTATGGGGACCTTGGTGCCTTATTCCTGTTCTGGTTGGAGCCGGAATCTTCTTCACACTAAAACTTCGTTTTATTCAGATAAGACAGTTTGGACGCGCTCTTAAACACGTTTTTGGAGGACTCTCCTTTAATGGAGAGAAAGCCGGTACTCATGGAATGACTTCCTTTCAGTCATTAGCTACAGCCATTGCAGCTCAGGTTGGAACAGGAAACCTTGCAGGCGTTGCAACAGCTATTGCTATGGGTGGTCCTGGCGCTATCTTCTGGATGTGGATAGCCGCATTCTTCGGTATGGCTACTATTTTTTCAGAAGCAATCCTAGCTCAGCTTTACCGCTCAAAAGATTCTCAGGGGCATATTACCGGTGGCCCATCCTACTATATTACCTATGGTCTTGGCAGTAAGCCGCTTGCCACTATCTTCTCTGTACTTATCATTATTGCCCTGGGCTTTATCGGTAACATGGTGCAGGCAAATTCTATTTCAACTGCCTTTAATTCCGCTTTTGATATCCCAACTCATGTTACAGGTATGTTCCTGATCCTGCTTGCTGGTTTTATCTTTATCGGTGGCATTAAGAGAATTGCAGGATTTGCCGAGAAGATGGTTCCTCTTATGGCAGCTGTATATGTGCTAGGTGCAGTTTATATTATGATCTGCTTTGCCCCAAATATTCTCCCAACCCTAAAGAATATCTTTGTAGGTGCCTTTAATCCTGAAGCTGCAACTGGAGGCGTTATCGGTGCTTCTGTAAAAGAGGCGATCCGCTATGGTGTGGCAAGAGGTCTTTTCTCAAATGAGGCTGGTATGGGCTCAACCCCTCATGCTCATGCTATTGCCAGAGTTAAACACCCTGTTGAACAGGGCTTAGCCGCTGTTGTGGGTTTATTTATTGATACCTTTGTTGTGCTAACCGCAACTGCTCTTGTAATTATGGTTACAGGCTCACTTGACGGAACCAAAACCGGTATTGAACTTACTCAGTCTGCCTTTGTCAAAGGTATGGGCTCTGCAGGTTCAGGCTTTGTGGCCATGTGCCTTTTCTTTGCAGCCTTCACCACCATTATTGGCTGGTATTTCTTTGCGGTTCAAAACGTTAAATACCTGTTTGGCTATAAGATCATCAATGTTTTCTCTGTC
The DNA here is from genome assembly GCA_051885275.1 of Succinivibrio sp. Classification (GTDB taxonomy): domain Bacteria; phylum Pseudomonadota; class Gammaproteobacteria; order Enterobacterales; family Succinivibrionaceae; genus Succinivibrio. Next base: position 3,096 of record JBJEWX010000154.1, read on the forward strand.
ATCGTTCTATTCTTCCTGATGGCCGGCTCCTACCTTAAAGTTAATTTGGTATGGGAACTTGCAGATATGTTCAACGGACTTATGGTAATCCCAAATATCATTGCCGTAGTTGGACTGTATAAGCTTGTTACCAGAGCACTTAACGATTATGAGGAAAAGTATATTAAAGGAGAAAAGCCTTTATTTGGCCCATCTGAACAGCTTACCGGAAAGATGGCAAGCATAAATACAAGACACAGAAGAAACAGAAATCAGAAATTTAAGTCTGAAGGCTAACAGCACTTATTGCCTGGGTAAACACTTCTCAGCGCTTTATCTTCTGTGCATTCTAAAAAGTGCAGCACTGCAGTCTAAAAGACTGCAGTTTGCTAAACCTTACAGGAGCTCATTCAAAGCCTATAGCTCCACCTCAAACATAAGCTTAAGCTGAATGAGCTTAGATTTCATCTGAACGCATAGCCTTCCAGTTCTGCTCTGGCAGTAACAGAAGATCATGTTTTGCAATTAATGTAGAACGATGGCCTACGCTTACAATTATTGAATTCTTAAGTTCACTCTTTAGCAGATCATATGCAAGAGACTCATTTCTTTCATCTAGAGCAGAGCTTGCCTCATCTAAGAATAAAAGCTCAGGCTTAATCAGCAATGCTCTAATCAGAGCTATTCTCTGCTGCTCACCTAGGGATAATTTGTGGGTCCAAAGCTCATACTGATCAAGTCTGTCAACAAGGTGACCTAGTGAGAGGATTTTCATATACTTCTCAACTGATCCATCAGTAACTAAACCCTGAGGATAGCAGACCGCCTCTCTTAAAGTGCCCTCAGGCAGATACGGTTTTTGAGAGAGGAAGAGAACTCTATCCTTTTGAGGCTCTATGATCTCACCTTGTGCATGTGGCCAGAGTCCTGCTAAAGTCCTAATCAGAGTAGACTTGCCACAGCCTGATGGGCCTCTAATTAAAAGTGACTGACCATGCTCTAGCTCAAGATTAAGACTACTGCACAAAACCTCTTTTGCTGGAGTTGTAACTTTAAGATTTCTAACCTTAAACACATCTCCTTGTTTTAAAGGTTTTATACACTCAATCTGTCCGCAGGAATCCATGCTGTCAAAGAACAGAGCCAGACGATCTATAACAGCTTTGTAGCTTGCCCATGAGGAGAAGCTGTTAATCAGAGTTGACAGAGCATCCTGCACACGGCTGAAAGCTGAATTGATCTGCATAATACTGCCAATGGTGATAACTTTGGCAAAGTACATAGGCGCTGCAATTAAAATTGGAAAAATTACCGCAAGCTGAAAATAGCTTAGGGTGAAGAAGCCTAAGATCTTTTCTCTTTTAATCAGATTGACATAGTTTCTTACAACCTCAGAGAATCGGTTTCTAAGGATTTTCTCCTCAGTGTCATGACCGTCATACAGTGAGATGGACTCTGAGTTTTCTCTTACTCTGATTAAAGAAAAACGGAAATCAGCTTCATAACGCTGCTGTCTGAAATTCAGTTTTACCAGAGGTTTTCCTATAACAAATGTGAAAAAGGTTCCAACCATAGCATAGATAAGTGCCAGATAAAGCATATATCCGTCCGGCAGCGTCAGCTCATAGCCATTCCATAAAGTCATAGTTACAGACTGAGACAGATCCCATAAGACCACGGAGAAGGTAATTAAAAGAGCTAAATCTGTCAGGGTTCCAAGAATAAGCGAGATGGTTAGACTAACAAAGCTTGAAAGATCTTCAGAGATACGCTGATCGGGGTTCTCAGTCTTGCTGTCAGATAACTGCATCTTATAGAAAACATTCTCAGACAGATAATCTTTCATTACCTTGCCTGTAAGCCAGCGTCGCCACTGAATGCCAAGCTGTGATCGAAGATAGGCATTGTACACGCTTACCACCACATGAATGGTAGCTATAATGGCAAATACCATCAGCTGATGTTTAAAACCCTCAAGGTCGTATTCCTGAATTGTATCCCAAAAGGCCTTGCTCCAGGCATTTAATACCTTTGCAAGATATATGGCTCCACCTGTGAGCATTAGGATAAGTGAAAGCAGAAACCATGAAAAGCGGCTGTCTTTTGTTAGCCAGTATAAGGATATAATCCTAACTGCAGTTTTAATTGATATTTTTAACGGCAGACAGTCAGAGCCATGATACTGCTCTCTTAACTTCTGAGCATTCTGCTCATGCTTGAATATAGATATCTTAAACATAGATTAGTCCAAAAATTTTTTAACAAGCTCCGCTACCCCGTCCTCATCATTTGTAAGGGTAACCACGTCAGCCTCTTTTTTTACAATATCAAAGCCGTTCTTCATAGCAACCCCAAGGCCTGCAGCTCTTATCATGGCAAGATCATTTTCCGCATCGCCAAAGGCCATTGCGTTTTCTGTCCTATAGCCAAGCTTTTGGCAAAGATGAGCTAAAGCTGTCCCCTTTGTTGCATGATTTGGAATAAATTCAAGGTAATTAGCCTCAGAGCGAACCACGGCAAAGAAAGAGGTAAACTCCTCTGGAAGCTGATTTCTGATTTCGTTTAGTGTTTCTTTTGGGCCTACCACTAATACCTTGAAGAAATCCTCATTATCCTCAAGAGTAGTAAAATCCACATCCATAAAGCCAACTTTACCGTTATCTATCTCTCTTTGGGTATGAGGATTATGATTTTCAACCAAAAGTCCCCTGCTTACAGAATATCCGTGCACCACACAGCCATTTTCATGGGCAAACAGTGCCACCTTTCGGATAAGAGAGGCTGGTGCCGATTCCTTATAAACCATAGGAAAACCAATATCCTTACCATACTCCACATACTCTGACAGACGAACCACGCCTGCACCGTTGAAGCATACCGCATAGGAGTTTTCATTGAGGCAGCCTAAGGCCTGCATGTAAAGAACAGCACTCTTTGGATGCCTGCCTGTGGCTATGGCAATTGAAAAGCCCTGTGACTGAGCTTTCTGCAGTGTCTTTATGGTGTTTTCGCTAATACTTTTATCTGTTCTAAGAAGGGTGTCATCTAAGTCAAGAGCAATGATCTTGAACCAGCCTTTGACAACTGGAAGGGTATCTAGGGTATATTGAGCCATTTTATATCCTGTTCTGATTTAATTTTTACTCTGAAATTTATTATTACAGGCTAATTATATTAGATCAGAACAGAAAATTACGAGCTTTGCCATAAATATGCATGCTGCAGTTTATGGCACACAACTTAAGGTTTCATATAGTGGGAGCCCTTAGCTATGCCAAGAACACCTGAACGAACCACCTCTACGACCTCTGCAAGCTTGCAGATTGTTGAAATAAAATTATCAGTTTCAAGAGATGTACCCACATACTCAAGAGTAAAGATTTCAGCATTAACATCTATGATCTTCGCATTGAAGATATCTGAAAGGCTCTTTACCTCGTCACGGACATTTCGGTTAGGAGTATTGACCTTTACAAGCACCATTTCTCTCTCAAGTCCGCCTTCTGACTCTTCAAGCAGTGCTGATACTCTAAAAACGCATACTAACTTGTGCAGCTGCTTTGTGATCTGCTCTGCCTCATTCTTGTCTCCTGAGGTTAGAATCGTACAGCGGGATAAGGTTGGATCATCAGTTGGGGCAACAGTCAGACTGTCAATGTTATAGCCTCTTTGGGAGAATAATCCGACTACACGAGAGAGTGCACCTGCCTCATTTTCAATCAGTATTGATATTACGTGTCTCATCTTACTTCTCCTCCTCATCATTCAGCATCATGTCAATCATTGAACCGTTTGCTCTAAGCCATGGCATAACCTTTGTATTCGTATCTGTTACCACATCAACTAGCACAAACTCATCTTTTGATAAAAGCACTTCCCTGATCTTAGACTCAAGTTCACTTTCATCTGTAATTCTTATTCCCTTAAAGCCATAGGCTTCAGCAAGCTTTACAAAATCAGGATTTCCATCAAGATTTGTAGCGCTGTAGCGCTTGTCATAAAACACGGTCTGGAACTGTCTTACCATGCCTAAAACAGAATTGTCCAAAATAAAGATCTTAATTGGCAGATTGTATTTTCTGCAGACCGCAAGCTCCTGCATATTCATCTGGAAGGAGCCATCTCCTGAGATACAGATAACTGTATCCTCTGGCAGAGCAAACTGAATTCCTATTGCAGCTGGGAAACCAAGTCCCATTGTACCAAGTCCGCCTGAGGTTATAAAATGGCGAGGCTTTTCAAACTTGAAATACTGCGCGGTAAACATCTGATGCTGCCCCACATCTGTGGTTACATAAGGGTCAATATTTTGCTCATGACACAGCCTTGAGATGGTTTCAACCACCATCTGCGGTCTTATGATGCCTTCCTTTCTCTCATAGGCAAGACAGTTTTTCTGTTTAAAAACCGAAATCTGATCCCACCACTCACGCATAAACTCTCTTTCAGACAAATCTGCCTCATCAAGAGCTGTCAAGATCTGAGTCAGGATGGTCTTTGCATCTCCTACAATCGGAATATCCGCCTGTACTGTTTTTGAGATTGAGGCTGGATCTACATCGATATGAACAATTGTGGCATCCGGACAGTATTTTGAAACCTTGTTTGTGGCTCTGTCAGCAAATCTTGTACCTACTGCAAAGATAAGATCAGAACTCTGCATGGTTTTGTTTGCCTCATACAAACCATGCATACCCAGCATTCCTAAGTAATTCTTGTCAGAGCCAGGATATCCTGATATTCCCATTAAAGTGCTTACAACCGGAAGATCGAGTTTCTTTGCAAGCCTGTATATCTCATCTGTAGCATTTCCCTGAACTACGCCACCACCTATAAGCATAACCGGACGCTTTGCCTTTAAAAGCTCACCTACGGCACGCTTAATCTGTCCTCTGTGACCAAAAACAGTAGGATTGTAGGAACGGATCTTTACATCAGGATTAGTGTCATAATCAAAAAAATAGCTTCTGTTCTGGCAGTTCTTTGGAATATCAACAACTACAGGCCCCTTACGACCGGTAGAGGCAATATAAAAAGCCTTTCTTAAATTCTTTGCAATATCTTCAGGCTTCTTGCACAAAAAGCTGTACTTTACTACAGGACGGGTAACGCCCATTGTATCAACTTCCTGAAAGGCATCAGTGCCTATAAGATCGGTACTGACCTGACCTGTAATCAGAACCAGGGGTACAGAATCTCCATAAGCTGTTGCTAAGGCTGTAACCGTATTTGTTGCGCCAGGGCCTGAGGTTACAATTGCAACGCCAACCTTGCCGGTTGCGCGTGCAAAGCCATCTGCCATGTGCACTGCACCCTGTTCATGACGGGCTAAAGTGTGGGTGATTTTTTTTGAATCATAAAGTTCATCATAAATATCAGTAACAGCAGCTCCAGGATAACCAAATATTCTAGTTACCCCAAGATCTTCTAAAACTCTTACTACCTGCTGTGCACCGTTTAACTGTTCCATATAACCTTTCTCATAAATCAACTGAACCAAAATACCAGAATTTCTGTACTAAAGTCAGTATCACACTCGAAACTGCAGACACATTTTTGAAGTTATAAGATATTCTTTTCTCATAGCTGCAGCCTCCTGTTTGAAATTATAAATCCTGCTTCATCTCAAGTTTATAGCAAGCATCATCACGACTTGAGATAAACGGGGTTAGTTTTATCAGCTTCTCTTTAAAAAGATTAAGTAAATCTGTAGCACTATGCTCTTTTCTGTAAGCAAGTTCCATCGGTCTTAACGGGATCAGCTCATAGAAGTTTACTATTCTACCTGAAGCTAGGGTAACATTCTGACATTCTTTTGGATAGTCACCTAAGGATGCGAGCATTGCACCATTAAAAGCAGTTCTTTTTGAAAACCCGCCCTCTTTTTCAAGATAATATCCAAAACCTAAAGGTTCTGCCTGAGTCTGAATGAAATTTATGACCTCTATTAGCATAAAAATCTCAAAGCAGTTTTTATTATCCTTATCAAATCTGTAATCAGATGGCAGGGCAAGGCATACCTCTATATTGTCAGAGTTCTTTTTGCTGCTCTCTCTTGCACTTAGTCCTACAGATACTATCATATTGTAGTCATGAGTACCGTTTGGAGCTATATGGTAAAGATCAATCATATGCAATGAGCACAGATGGGTAGCCTTTCCAAAGCTTTTATCTATAAAAGACAGAAGCTCAGCTTTATCTGTATCACAAAGTGGCTTAAACAAAGCTAAGGACAGCTCTCTTTTTGCATTTTCTATCATGGTGACGATATTTGAAAAAAGCATCCCATCCTCAACATGAGCAAATTTCAAAGCCTGTTCAAAACGCAAAAGACTGTCGGAAACGAGCCCCTGTTTAAACAGCAGGTAGCCCTGATAGAACTGATATTTTGCGCTATTTTTACCATCAAGTGCAAAATTATCTAAAATAATCTGAGCCTTCTGATACAGGGAGAACGGATCAGAGGTTCTGTTTGCAGCATTGATATAGGTTCTTACAAGCTGCATGCAAAGCTCAAAATCAAGCTCACTGTTCTCTAAAAGAGAGATAACCGAAAAAAGATCATTCTCCTTGTAAAACTTTTCTATCTGCTTTGTAAGCTTTGCCTTGTGATTTAAAAACTCTTCTCTATCCATAACCTGACAACCGCCTTATACTAAAGCTTAAGTTCTTTTTGTGCTCTGTACTTTTTTTGTCTGTATTTATGACGCTTTCTACCTTTTATGCTCTGAGCCTTCTTAGCTTTAATAAAAAACCCCGCATAGCATCGCGGGGCTTTTTGCAATCTCTATAGTTTATGAGTGCAGTGAATGCTCGCCCCTGAAGATGCCACACACGCCCGAGCGCACGGTTTCGACTATCTCAGCCTGTGCACAGACTGCCTTTAGGAATCTGTCTACTTCAAAAGAGGTATTAACAAACTGCAGAATATAAAGCTCAGGAGTGATATCCACAATTTCAGCCTTAAAGATATCACATAGAGTCTTTAACTCCTCTCTTACAGTATGCCCCACAGCCTGTACCTTTACAAACAGGATCTCGCGCTCAACAATTCCGCAGTTGTCATCCTGCTGACTTGAGACCTTAATTACATTCACAAGCTTGTGCAGCTGCTTGGTAATACGCTCAACCACCTGTCCATCCCCCTCGGTGAGGATGGTGATACGGGAAATTGTCCTATCCTCTGTAGGAGCTGCTGTAATATTCTCAATATTATAGCCTCTCTGAGAGAACAGACCTACAACTCTTGAGAGGGCTCCTGCCTCGTTTTCTAGCAGTATCGAAATGATCTGACGCATAGCTTAGTCCTCATTCAGGAACATATCAGACATGCTGCCACCGGCCTGCTGCATTGGCAGTACCTTTGCATCGGTGTTGCAGACAATATCTACAATCACAAGCTTATCCTTCATTGAG
>JBJEWX010000155.1:0-10436 GCA_051885275.1 Succinivibrio sp.
AGGGGCTGTTTTATAATGATCTAAAAGTTTATTTCAGACCATTTACACTTTTTTTTGCAATTGCCCCAATTAGTACTTACACACTCTGATGTACACATATATAATTCAGTTATCCGCATCTTTTGTTTGCAGATTTTATTTTCTAATATCAAATTAACCAGGCACAATACTACAGGCATTAAAGTCAAATGAATTTCAAGCTGAATAATCCCCTTTTGAAAGAACAGGTACTCCGTTCTAGTACATGGGCACATCATTTCATTTTTCTAAACAGTTTATTAGCTATTTTTATCGGATTTGCCTACGTTTATGCATCCCCTGATACGGAAAGTTTTATCTCCTTTACCTATCTTATTGCCACCTGGTTTGGTCAGACCTGCTTCCTTGTTTTTCTGACTTTTTTAATTCTGTTCTTTCCTCTGACCTTTATTGGAAACTTCAAATTTTACAGAGTTGTCAGCGTTATCCTTGCTATCCTGCTCCACTGTCTGCTTTTGGTGGATGCAAAATTATTTATCTCAGTTAAGGTTCACCTAAGCTGGATGGTAACCTCCCTGATGATACGTGATCTGGATTTTAAAACCGGGCTGAACTTCAATTTCATGTATATAGCCCTCATTATCCTTACAGCCCTTGAAATTCTTTTTGCAAAACTTGCTACTGGTGAGATTTATAAAAAAACTCTCCGCCACAACTATTTCCCTGCCGTGGTTATGAGCTTTGTCTCAGTATGCTTTATTGCCTCACATGCTCTGTTTATCTGGGCTGATGCTGTAGGCTATGAAAAGATCACCAATTTAAAGTCTGTGTTCCCGGCTCACTATCCAATGACGGCAAAATCCTTCCTCTCAAATCATGGCTGGATTGATTCAGGATCAGGTGTAGTTGTATCCTCAACCTCTTCAATCAACTACCCGCTCTCAGAGATTGAAGCTGAGCCTCACGACCGACCAAGCAATATCATTCTGATTATGATAAACGGTATGTCCTACTCAGACTTAAGCCAGAAGAACACCCCGAACCTTCTGTCCTTAAAACTGACTAACACCAGCTTTGAACAGCACTTTTTAGCCTATCATGGTCTTGATGACAACTACTTTGCCAGTGCCTTTGGTGTGCCTATTCAGTACAAAGACAACTTTCTGAATCACAGAATCACTCCTGTGCTTATTAAAGAACTGCAAAAACAGGAATATGCTGTTCGTGTCTTCTCATCAGGCAAAGCTGTAACTGATTCAAAACGCCTAAACTCCCTGTTTGGTATTTCAGGCAGAAATATTAAAACCTTTACTGATGACACAGAGCTCTTTAACAGTGCTTATGAATTTATTTCCTCCACTAACAGCAATCAGCATTATCAGATCACACTGAATCTAAATACCCTGCTTGATCATCTCAATTTGAAGGGCCATAACTCAAAGCTTAAAGAACTTGACAGACTGACTGGGGAACTGATTGAAAAACTGACTTTAGATGAAAAACTTTCAAATACCCTGGTTGTGATCTCCTCACTTTCAGGAAACCCTCTTTTAGGCAATGTCAACACGGTTTATTCAAAACACAGACAGCATGTTCCATTGATTGCGCTGTGGCCGCAGAACTCTCTTAAGGGCGCCTCCTTCAATGCTCTAAGCTCTAATTTTGATCTGGCCCCAACCATAGGCACAGAAATTCTCGGGATTAAAACTCCATGCGCAAACTACTCAATTGGCAACAGCCTCTTGAAAAATTACGGCAGAGACTACATTTTATCTACTAGTGGATATTCGTTACTCTTAATATCAAGTGACAATGTCACCGTTTACCGTAAAAACGGTCTTGCTCATACTGATAATGAGGGTATCAAAAAGGATATCAAACCAAATCTTGAGACTCTGATTAGAGCAATGAGAGAGTTGAACCGTTTTAAAGGCTAGGAAGGATTAGAATGCTTTTAACTGAACAGAATGCAAAGGAAGTGCTGATTGAAGCCTCTATGAACAAGGCTGTATTTCTGTACTTCTTTATGGAAGCCCCAGAGTGTGAGGCTACAACTAAGGCTCTTAAGGCTGCAATCTCAGATAATAATGAGTATGTTTCTTTAGTTGAGGCTAATGTTAAAGATCAGGTAGCCCAGGCTGTAGCAATGCAGCTTGGTCTGCAGTCAGTGCCTGCCCTTATTGTCATGAAACAGGGTCAGCCTGTGGATGCGCTTCAGGGAGATGATATTGTTGCAAATCTTCCTGAAACCCTCAAAAAGTATATGCCTTCTCAGACAGAGCTGTTATTAAAGCAGGCTCGTGAGGCTGAAGAGTCAGGAGATCTTTCAAAGGCCATTACGCTTGCCAAACAGGCCTATACTCTTGATGAAAAAGATCTCAGCGCAAAACTCATATATGCGGATTTGAGTATTAAAAACCGTGATCTTGAGACTGCCCACAGGCTTCTTGATAATCCTGGCCGTGAAGAACAGAATATGCAGGATTATAAAGATCTGATCTCTGCATTAACCCTTGCAGAACAGGCAGCCGAAAGCCCTGAAATTAAAGAGCTTGAAGCTAAGTTTACACAGAATCCTGAAGATCCTCAGATTGCAACCGCCTATGCGGCAGCCTTATGTCAGGCAGGCAAGAAGGGGACAGCTCTTGAAATCCTCTTTGAGCTTCTCAAAAAGGATCTTTCAAACGCTGAGGTTAAAAAGACTTTCCTTGATATGCTGAACACCATGTCAGGGGATCCTCTGCAAAAGGAATTCAGACGTAAACTCTATACCCTGATGTACTAGTTCCTCAAAAGGCCTCTTCCATAGAGGCCTTTTTTGCACTAATTTCACGCAAACGCCTCTCTATTATTCAATATCTGTGCTCTTTTTGTGCAACAAGCTAAATTGCCACTTTGTCACTTTATAATGCCAGAACGAAGTTATTAGTGAGGTATATATGGCTTGTTTTACAGCATGTGTTGCCGAAGCCTTAATTGCTTACGGCATAAAAAAAACAGTTGAACATAAGGAAAAGGCAGATGGGATCTGTATGGATGGTTCTCAGCTGTCAGCTAAAATCTCAAAACTTGTAAAGCTGCTTTTAGGAGGCTCTTTTCTCCTGCTGATAGAGCATATCTGGCATGGCGAGATTGTTCCTTTCTATCCATTTCTCACCGCTATGAGCAATCCAGAGGATACCAGGGAAATGCTTTATGAAATTATAACCGTAGGTGGCTGCATGGATCTTTTCATTACCGCCATCTGGGCACTGTCTGCCTTTGTATTTGTAAAAGCAAACAGGGAGGTTAAAGCCTAATGTGTCTTCTGATTACAACTTTTGCAGCATTTGTTCTTTATATTCTTCGCAGCAGAACTGACAGCGCCTTCGTAAATAATCTCTTTTATATGTGCGCAGGTGCATCTCTAATGTGGACGGTAGACTGCAGCTTTGCTAAAGTAAGTGGGGAGAACTTCTTTGATCTGAGTGCTGATGACACCTTTCTTGGAATTACTGTGATTATATTAGGCTCTCTCCTGTGCTCCCTTGTCAGTGTCGCAAAGTCTGTTTGGGCAAGAGCATAAATCTTACCCTCAAAGGCTTCAAGGGCCTGCAGAGCTTAAAACTGAGTTAGAAAAAGAACAGCAGAACTTTTAATTCTGTCTGTTCTTGTAATTCTGTCTGTTCCTGATCTGCTCCTAATGCTCAGCCTTTTCTTTTATTAGGCTCTCTTCACTGCTTGGCCAGTTTACAATAAGCGTTCTTATGAAGGTTGCAAGCGGAATTGAGAAGAATACTCCCCAAAAGCCCCATAAAGTTCCAAAGATCATAATTGAAGCTAAAATAGAGAAAGCATCAAGATTCATTGCCTTTGAAAAGAGCAATGGTGTTAATACGTTGCTGTCCAGAAGCTGTATCACAATATAAACCACCACAACCCATATAAGCATGCTGGATGCGCCAAACTGGAACAGGGCTACAAGAAGCACCGGAATTGTAATAATAACCGCGCCCACGTAAGGGATCACCACTGACAGGCCCACGCCAACTCCCAAGAGCAGCGCATAATTAAGTCCAAGGCACATGAAAGCTATGGAATTAACGATAGAAATAATAGTGATATGTAAGAGCTTTCCTCTTATATATCCGTCAATCTGGGCATTAAGCTGTGGCCAGAATTCATGGATTAAAGCCTGATTGTTAGGTAAAAGATATGTCCTTACCCGCTTTTGCAGAACCGGTTTGTTCGCAAGCATCAGAAATACAAATATCGGAACCACAATCATATATACAAGCCAGGACATCACATTGACGACTGATGGCATGATCTGATTCTTTATAATATTTGAGGTGTTGGCAAATATCACTGAGCGGGCATGAGACACCATAGACTCAAGCTCTGTCTCTGTAACCATTGAGGAAACCGGATCTGGCAGAGTTACAATCAGTGAATGTATTCTTGAGGCTACAAGCTGATCAAAGCCGCCGTCTGCATTCTCAATATCAACATTTTCTGCGCTTATTCTCTGAAGATTCTGGTAAAACTGATTACCCTGCTGAATAACCTTAGGCACCACAAAGACCAAAATGCCCACCGACACTCCGACAAAGGCGGTCATGGTTATGATTGAGGAAACAAGTCTTGAGAGTTTAAACCTGTGGCATAAAAAGCGTACCCCCCAGTCAAGGCAGTAGGCTATGCACAAGGCAACCACCAGAGGCCCCACAAGCCACATCAGGTAGTAGATAACCAGAAAAACTCCAATTAACACTATGGCAAACTCAACTGTGCCAGGTGCTGAAAAATGTCTTTTATACCAGTTAGTCAGTAATGAAATCATGCTGTCTCCACTTATGCTTAATTTAACTATACCTGCAACTTTCAGTTTGTTCCTGGAAAATGTTTTACAAACCTTATGGTTATATCCGGAAAAGAATTAACATACTGCACGGTAAAATCAGGGAAAGAGTCCACAAACTGCCACTTTCCGCAATCATCAGGAAAGTGCTCTACCACCTGCACCTTCAAATCTTCAAAACTTTCCACAACCTTTACTTTAATATCTGCAAAAGAATTGACTACTTTTACCTTTCCATGAAGAGGAATGCCGTTAAAACTGCAGGAGGACAGATTTGCTGAAAAACACTGTCCGCAGCAGAACATCATTGTCAGGAGTAAACCTGTAGCTGCTATTTTTCTCATAATTCTTTACCTGTAAAATCACTTATCATAATACAATGTTACAACCATTATTTTGAGATACTCTAAGAAAAAATAGCGTTTTTGAGATAAGATCACTCATAAGGAAGAAAAACATCATGTCAAAATCACACTTATCAAAGATTACTGCTGTTGCATCACTGTTAGTGTCACTCTCATCTGCTGCAGACAATATTGTTATCCCTGATCTTGGCACCGCAGGTGTCCGTGGCATGACGGTGCAGGCTGAAAAAAACTATGGCGAGTTTTTTATGCGCAAGGCCAACGGAGCCGGAATTGCCACAGCAGATCCTGTGATGAATGAGTATATTGATACCATTGGCAACAGACTTGTAATCAATGCCTCAAACGTCTATTTTCCCTTTGAGTTTTTCTTCTCATCAGATAAATCCCTGAATGCCGCTGCTTTTTTAGGCGGAAAGGTTCAGATCAATGCCGGTCTTTTCCACTATACAGAGTCTGAGGATGAATTTGCCTCTGTTGTGGCTCACGAAGTCTCCCATGTCACGCAGCGTCATATTGCAAGAATGATTGAAAATCAGTCAGATAAGATGCCGGTCAGTATCGCCAGTATCATAGGCTCAATTGTAATTGGTCTTATCAATCCTACTGTGGGAGCTGCAGCTTTATCCTCTGCAACCGGATATATGGCTCAGTCTGGGATTAACTTTACCCGCGAAAATGAATCTGAGGCAGACAGAATCGGTCTTTCTCTGCTCTATTCTGCAGGCTATAACCCTATGGCTATGAGCGATTTATTCAGAAAACTTCTCTCAACACAGGGCAATATCAATTCAGCCTATGCAATGCTCATTGATCACCCTCTCTCAGAGATCCGTGTGGCGGAGACTTTTAATCTTGCCAAAAATCTTCCAAAAAGGAGCAGCTCTAAAAACTCAAACTTCATGATGGCAAAGGCCCGTGTTGATGTCAGATATATGGGCTATGACCTAAAATCTCTCAAGGAAAGACTGATTAAATCACATAAGGTTAATGCCGTTTATAAAAATTACGCCTTAGCGCTTATAAGTTATGAAGAGAAAAACTTTGAACAGGCTTTAGGCTATCTTGAACAGATTGGTCTTAACGAAAATGATTTTGTGCTTGATTTGAAAACCGATATCGATCTTGCAAGAGGCCGTGGTCAAAGCGCTATAGACCGGTTAAAGGCTGTCTATGCCTATAAGAAAAAAGACAGTGCCATTGTCCTGAATCTTGCAAACGCCTACCTTGAGGCAAATCAGCCTAAAGGCGCAATTCCTGTTCTAAAGGACTTCCTCCTTGCAAGACCTAATCATTTGCTTGCAACAGATCTTTTAGAAAAGGCATATCTTAAGAACAAGGATAAATGCAGCTCATATCAGTATGCTGCAAAAGGTCAGATCTTAAGAGGCAGATACAATCAGGCCAATGCGTTTCTTACCGATGCCCTTCATGTCTGCCGTGGCAATGAAAGGGAAATCGTCCGGGCAACTTTCAAGACTTTCAATGATTTAAGAGATTTTGACAGTCAGTTTGAAAAAGGGCATTAGTGACATAAGGCACAAAAATACTCTTATACTTTTGTGTTAGTGCTATAATATCCCCGCAAAAAAGCATGGCAGTCATTTTCCGTAGACTAAACGGTATATCTGACAGTCCAATCTGATGGATCAAAAAGCTTTGGCTTTTTATTCAGTCGCATTTATATCGTTCTTTGGTGAAATAAGAAACTATTATGGTACAGTGCATTCATACAGTTGATGAATTAAGAAAAATCTTAAAACCTTTAAAAGCTCAGGGTAAGACCGTAGGCTTAGTTCCAACTATGGGTGCTCTGCATGCAGGTCACGCCTCCCTAATCTCAACTAGCGCCAAAGAAAATGACATCACTGTTGTAAGCGTATTTGTCAATCCAACTCAGTTTGGTCCAAATGAGGACTTTGAAGCCTATCCACGCACCTTAGAGAGTGATCTTAAAGTGGTGGAGGATGCCGGTGGACAGTATGTTTTCGCCCCATCTCCAAAGGAAATGTATCCAAGCGAGGATATGACCTGGGTTGAGGTAACCGGCGATATTACCAGGGTTTTATGCGGAAGAACCCGTCCTATTCATTTTAGAGGCGTTACCACTGTTGTAAGCAAGCTCTTCAATATCGTTTCTCCTACAAGAGCCTATTTTGGACAGAAGGATGCTCAGCAGGTGGAAGTTCTAAAGAGAATGGTAAAAGATCTCTTTATTGATATAGAGCTGCGTATTGTGCCAATTGTCAGAGAAGAGTCTGGACTTGCAAGAAGCTCAAGAAACACCTACCTTTCTGCCGATGAAAAACAGGCTGCAACTGTCCTGTCAAGATCACTTAAGGCTGCGCATGAGGCCTTTTTAAGCGGAACTACTGAAGTTGATGCTATAAGAGCCATTGTAAGAGACACAATAAGTCAGGAAAAGTCTGCTGATATTGAGTATATTGAATGCTACGGATTACCTGGACTTTATAAGCTTGACTGTCAGATAAAGGCACCTTCACTTTTAGCGCTTGCCGTAAGATTTGGGCAGACCCGATTAATTGACAACATTATTCTGGAATAGCTATGATTTATACTATGATGCACGGAAAAATTCACCGTGCCACAGTTACTCAGGCCAACTTAAACTATGTAGGCTCTGTTACCATCGATCAGGATCTGCTTGATGCTTCTGGAATTCTGCCAGGCGAGAAAGTCCAGATTGTAAACAATAACAACGGAGCAAGACTTGAAACCTATACCATTGCAGGTCAGAGAGGTTCCGGAGTTGTCTGCCTCAATGGTGCCGCTGCCCGCTGTGCAATTGCAGGCGATACCGTAATCATTATTGCCTATGCTCAGATGACCGAGGATGAGGCAAAATCTTTTGAGCCAAAAGTAGTTTTAGTTGATAAGAACAATCAAATTGTAAAACACTTTGTTGAAGAGCCAAACACCAGCATCTGATGAAAATTATAAAACTGATAACAGACTATATGGCAGTAGGCGTGTTCGCCTTTGGCGTTCTGGGTGTTATCTTTCCTGAATTTTTCATTACCTTCAAATTCCTGACTCCGTATCTTTTGGGGTTTGTCATGTTTGGAATGGGCCTTGGACTCTCCTTTGGCGATTTTTACAACGTACTGGCTAATCCAAAAACCGTTATTTTTGGTATTCTGATGCAGTTTGTCCTCATGCCGGCAATTGCTCTTTTTCTTACACTCGTATCTCACATCCCTCCTGAATTTGCAGCAGGTATGCTCCTGCTTGGCTGCTGCCCCGGCGGTACCGCCTCAAATGTTCTAACTTACCTTGCCCGTGGCAATGTTGCCCTGTCAGTGTCAGTTACCATCTGTACCACCCTACTCTGCCCTGTGGTCACTCCAGCCCTTTTTTATCTGATTGCCCACAATACTATTGAGGTTGATTACCTGGCAATTGTCCTTGATATTCTCAAAATGGTGGTGCTGCCGGTATTCATAGGTGTGCTTATCAATGCGTTATTGAGCAGAATCGCAAAAAGAATTTTTGTCTTCATGCCCTTTATCTCCTCTGTAACGGTTATGAGTATTGTGGCTATAGTCTGCTCACTTTCAGCAGATAAGCTTAAAACATCAGGACTTCTGATTTTTGCGGTTGTCTGCCTGCACAATATTCTTGGTATTCTCATTACCTACCTTGCAGCAAAACTCCTGAGATTTGGTGCAAAAGACTGCAGAACCCTCGCTATTGAAGTTGGTACACAAAACTCCGGACTTAGCAGTATTCTCTCTTTAGAACACCTGACCGCTTTTGCAGCTGTCGTAGGTGCAATCTTCTCGGTTGTGCAGAATGTTATTGGCTCTGCATTTGCTAATCTCTGCAACAGGAGAGAGTGTGAAGACGGGAACAAAGAACTTCAGAAAAAATGCTGCCAGATTAAAAACTAGCCAGGCATAAAAAATCTTGGTTCATCCGGTAATCTGTTGCTACTAAAAAATAACTGGTGAAATTTTTCCAAATAATAGACATAAAAAAGCTCTGATGAATATTGTTATACTAAATCTGAGCTTTTCCACAGATTCACGGATGAACCAAAATCTTTCTGATCTTTAAAAAGACAGCTAAAAAGCTAAAAAAGATTTTAAAACTGTGCCTGCAGTCTAGTTCATCGACAGAACCATCTTTACAAAAGGAATTGTAAGTTCATGAGAGTGCTCTAACTGAGCTTTGTCCAGAGTGTCTAGAAGTTTGACAAGCGATCTCATATCGTGGTTACAGTGGCGCACTAAAAATGAAGCGGTATTGTCAGGAAGATTAAAGCCCCTTTCCTTTGCCCGGATCTTAAGAGCCTCCACACAGTCATTCTCTGTAAGATACTCCATCTGCATCATGACACCGCTTGACATTCTGGTGTTAAGATCCCTTTTAGCATAGGCAATTGTGTCAAAGGACTGAGAACTGGACATGATGAGGGTTCCTTGTCTACTGTCATACCAGCGGTTGAAAAGCGCAAATAAGGCAAGTTCAAACCCCTCATCTCCTGCAATCGAATCCACATTATCAAGAATTACTATCTTTGGCAGATTGATTTCAAGAGCGAACGCCCCAATATTTCTGGCAACATTAAGATCAAGAAAGAAACAGTTGTTTAGCTTTGCACTTCTGGTCTGAAACAGAGCGTTTAAAAGATGGGTTTTACCGCAGCCATGAGGCCCAAAGAGGAAGTAGAACTCGTGAGTGATACTGTCTACCGCCTCTCTTAGAGTCTGCACTATCTGCTGATTTCGTCCAGGAACAAAAGAACTAAAATCGTCCCTGTCAGATAGTTTCAGATTTAGAATCTGCTGATATGGCTGATTTGCTGATAATGGCATCTTTATCCTTATTCTGTAATAGCAATTCCCTGAGATTTTTTATCTGAATCAGAACTGTCATCTGTCAGATAAATCACAGGAACATTATCCCCTTTCTCTTTTATAACGGTACTCTCGGTTACCTCAATCTTGGTATTAACTGTTTCCCTGCTGTAGGCTTTTCCCTCATAGTCATTGAGGTTTGTTTTAACCCTGTTTACTGTTGTACTTACAGTGCCTATGCTTGGATCTCTGCTTACAGCTCCCTCACTTCTGTTAAACCTGTAGGTCCAGTCTGCTGTCTTTGTGAATTCTCCTGCATGTGAGAGAGTTCCGTCTAGAATTTCAGGAGCTGAGCCGGTTGGGATCAGGATCACCACTCCGTTTTCAGAATAGCCTAATACGGTAATATCTGCCTCATAACCGTAGGTGATG
>JBJEWX010000156.1:0-2280 GCA_051885275.1 Succinivibrio sp.
CATTTGTTTTTTTAAGATTAATTATCTGACCTACAGTTATGTTATATGGAGGCTCAATTCCATTTTGTGCAGCCAGCTCTCTATAATCCCATCCATATCTGAATGCGACTGAATAAAGAGTATCACCAGATTTTACCTGATAACTGTCGTCATTTACTGTATCAGCAGTTTCAGAATACGGACGCACAACACCAAGTTTTGAAGAGCCTGTATCTGTCTCCTCGGTTAGTGAATAAGGCTTAATTACACCTGCTTTTGTGGTGCCTGAAGATGAGTTTGAATAAACCCTTTTTTTAGAGACAGTTTTGTTAACATGAACAGGAGCTGTATACTCCACATCAGCTAATCTTCTAGTCTCGTTATTTGAATAGCAGCCTGTCAGAAGTAGCGTCAGACAGGTAAAAATACATAAAAACTCTTTCTTCATTTGAATGAAAATTTCATCTGTACAAACCTGTTCTATTTTTGCACAGAATTATAAAAAAAAATTGAATTATTTTTCAGAATTAAGAGGTTAGCCAAATACTTTATAAAGAATAAAAGCAGCAATTGCCAAAACGCACAGCCAACCAATAACATCAATATAGTGCTTAACTGTTTTCTCCATTTTTTCGCCACCAATATATATTACAGTAGCCTCTAGGAAGAATCTTAAGCCACGACCTACAAATGATACCAGCACAAAACACAGGATATTAAGCATTCCTGTTGACCCTGTGGCCATGACACTTTCTGCAGCCACAAGACCAGTACCTACAGCGATAACCTTGTATGGGATAGGTGTAAAGGCTCCTACAAAGATCATTAGTATTCCATAATCTCTAGTAAGCCAGTTTCTTACTGTTTCAATATGCTGTTCATAATGTAAAAATGAAACAATGTCAGCAATATATGGGTCATAAATCAGGTATCCAAGGTAATACCCCACTATTGCTCCCATAACAGAAAAGGCAACAGTTAAAAACGCATACCAGAAGGTGCGTCTTCTATTGCATAGACACATGGGAACCAACATTAAATCAGGAGGTATAGGCCAAAAGACTGATTCTGCAAAAGAATTTGCGCACATCAGATATACCCCCAATCTGTGGTGGGCTAGATTTTCAAATAAGGTATAAAGATAGGAAAAGAGTTTCATTTAGTTATCCTTTTGCAACAGCACTACAGATTCAACCGCAATTCCTTCCTTTCGGCCTGTAAATCCAAGCTTTTCAGTTGTGGTTGCTTTGACACTTACGCATGAGATATCCACCTTCAGATCATCACAGATGTTTTTCCTCATCTGCTCTTCATATGAGGCCATTTTTGGAGCCTGCGCAAGAATAGTTGTATCTACATTGACAACCTTATATCCTAAAGAGTGAACTTTTGAAACAACATCTCTTAATAGAATTCTGCTGTCTATCTTTAAATATTTGTCATCATTATCAGGATAGAAATGACCTATGTCACCTAAAGCTAATGCACCTAAAAGTGCATCTGAAATTGCATGTAAAACAACATCACCATCAGAATGAGCCAATAACCCCTGATCGTAGGGAACCTCAACCCCTCCTAATATGCATGGACCTTCTCCACCAAAGCGATGCACATCAAATCCATGACCTATTCTAAACATTGTTCACTCCTTCATTTCTAGTAGCAATCTTGCAATCATAAGATCTTCTGGGGTTGTTAACTTAAAATTGTCTGCTCTACCTTCTACAATCTGCACCTTATGCCCAGTAAGTTCCATGGCTGAGGCATCATCTGTTATGGCAAGATTATTAGCATAGGCATATTCTAGCGCAGCCAATAAATACTCGGTTCTGAAAAGCTGTGGTGTATATGCTCTGTATATATGCTCACGGGGTACTGTTTTTACTATAACTCCATCTTTGACTTCCTTTAGAGTATCTGCAACCTTGCATGCCAATATCGCTCCATCAGCCTGTTTTTTTGCCACCTCTGCCAAAGCTTCAATATCTTCTTTTACCAGCAATGGTCTGGCTGCATCGTGAACCATAACATAATCTGTGCTGACTAAAGGAAGGTTAAGTCTTACAGTATCTGATCTCTCAGTACCACCAAATCCCTTAACTATACGACTCTCATCGGGCCAGTTGATTGAAGAAAAGTACTCATCCTGAGGACTTATTCCAATAATGACCTTATTTACGTACGGACTAGATAAGAGAGATTGAACAGTATGTTCTAAAACTGTATTTTTTGAAATTACTGCGTATTGTTTTGGAATATTTAATCGCATGCGTTTGCCAACGCCTGCTGCGGGGACTCTGA
>JBJEWX010000157.1:0-10385 GCA_051885275.1 Succinivibrio sp.
GAATCAATTGTATCTCTTTACAAAGACTTTCATTGGATCATCATAGTTGGTCTTTCTTAAAAGATTCACCATCGGAGGCAGAGGCTTAGCCTTACAGGATGGATAATCTTTACCTAGTTTTCCATCCTCAAAGAATTTCTGATGATCACCTAGAATATAATCAGGCAGGTGTTTAAACAGATCCTTGCTCTCATCAAGAAAATCAATGATTACATCAAACATTCTGTAGGCTCTCTTAAGACAATCCTCTTCATTATTTGAATTGTACAGGGCTCTTGAGATGATGATAAAGTAGGTCTGAAGTGAGCCTTCAACTGCGCAGCCGTAGAAATAAGTAGCAGGGTTCTGCTGCAGGGTATACAGAAGTTCAGAAACAGTTTCCATATGCTGAATAGTTTCAAGCCTTGTCTTTGGTCGCTCCCTTAGAACCTTTTTAATATTTTCAACCACAGCCTCATAACCCTCATAGAGGAACAGATTCTCAATTTCCTCTCGGGTAGCCTCAACAACTCTGGTTTTCTCCTCATACATGAATCGTCTTAACTCTTTCTTGTCTATATCTTTAAATCTGTCAAAGTTAAGATCTTCACTGTGAACTGGAGTTGTATGTTCAATAAAAAGACCGTCAGAGCAGTTATAGCATTTGATGTCTTTACCGGCATTTGCAAGCAAAGACAGATTGTAGCCTATGTTCCTTGCACTAAGTTCAAAAAATACACCTGTCTCAACCTCACCGCCAAAGTTGCCTTTTCTTATCATCTTAGTGGTGTAGTTGCCGCCTGAATCCGCGCAGTTGTGCTTCTTATACAGGGTGGTAAGCTCAGAGTGGATAGAGGTTGAGCCAACTTTTTTACCATTATCAATACCAAAAAGATAAAGATTCTTAAAACCTAAAAACAGTGCTCCTGCAACACCCATGTTTCCAACAAGAGGATTCATAAGCTGTACAAAATCGACAAATCTGAACTGCTTTAGTCTTGAAAGACCATATTTGTAAAAAGGCTCGTCAATCTTTCCAAAAATGGCGGTATGTTTGAATAGAGAAGTGGTATTTGGATGAATAACATCTCCGGTTAGCAGGATAATATCGTCAAAGAAACTCTTGTCAGGAATAACTGACAGAGCCTGAATAATTTCAGGAGTTCTTTCAGTACATGCATAAAAGTCAGGTTTAATTCCGGCATGGTATAAACTGTCAATGGCAGTACCGCAGGCGATAATTACAGCCTTGTCCTGATTTTTGCGGATGAACTGAATATCATGATCAAGCGACGGACCTGAACCAATAACGAATACCGGGGCTTTGGCTAATTTTTTATCTAAGGTTGAATGTCTGTTGACAAAGGCCTTTTTATCAAGAATGGCATGACAGGCATGACTTGAGCCAAAGAGATGATCATCAAAAAAGCCCATGGCGCTGTGCACAGAATCAATATCTCTCATGGTAATGTCTGCAATTGCCTTAATATCTTTTGACACATAGTGGACAATACCAAGCCATGATCCGGATAGGAATCTGCCGTGTTTTTCGTAGAACTTTACAAGATCAATTGTAAACTGAATAGGTGTCTGACCCAGCATTAAATGAATGCCGTATTTGTTTTCAAACAGAAAGTTTAGGAGGTTAGCCCAGTCAAACGCATGCAGTGAGGCATAAAATACATCAAGATCCGGCTCAACAATAACGATGTTTGCAACCTCAACCCTCTCATAAAGGTAGGCAAGAGAATATCCAAGTCCTAAGCCAAGAAACATACAGTTTGGAACAGATCCTATTTTTGCAGGGGTTAAAGTTCTGTCGCGTTCCGTTTCAGACTCAATATCTACCAGGACGTGTGAATATTTAAAATGTATCTGTCCGTATGGGTCATACTCATGTCCATAACGGGTCTGGATGAGATTTGAATTCTCAAGAATATTAACTACCTGTTTTTTGCACAGTTCAAAAGGATCTGCGGTCTTGTAGAAGAACTCATTTCTTTCAGGAAAATACAGGTTTGGAATACCATTTGGCAGGCAGAAAAACTCAAGCTGCTTTTTAGGCTTATAGTTAGCAAAAGTCTTTGCTATATCAGGCATGTACTTTTCAAAGACAGCCATGTTCTGCTCAAATCGGTCCAGAAGAAAAGCATTCATTTCCTTCTGCTGATTTGCCAGATCTTTTATCTTAGATAAGTCGTTGATATCTATACCCTGACCTTCAAGGGCCAGTTTTTCCAGAGAAAGATCCTCATCTAAAAGAACGTTTTTCTTCAAAGGCTGCTCATTGTCGCTCATGCTTAATCCTAAATTCTTATCTGTAGGTATTTGCCTGTTTTTTAAACTGGCTGTACTTTTTACTGATTGCGTGTCTGCTTTTTGCCTTATGATACTCATCAGACACTTTTGCCCTTTCAACTGCCAGAAGTTTGACCTGCTCTCTTATGTGATCGCCGTAGGCTTTTGCAAACTCTTTTGCAGTTTCAAGCTCCTGGTCACTCAAGGTTGGCTTTAGCGCCTCAAACTCTTTCAAAAGTTCATGGATGCGATCCATATAGTCTTGAGAAAAACCAAGATCATCCTTTTCAAGCTCTCTGCAAAGAGAGTTTTCCGCCTCAGTGATTTTTGTGATGATATCCTGTAAAGTCATAAGCCAGTCAACAAATAAATTGGTGTTAAACTCTGCCTGTTGCCATATTGTCAGCATGGTTCAGATCAACATTCAGCTGTTCTGAGCTACGCTTTGATGCCGCCTCCTGCTGGGCAGATACCGGAATTGAATCCCAGGCCCTTTTGATTGGCATCAGGGCTCTTATAGCATTGTCTAAAGGCTGGGTAACCAGATTCAAAGAAGCCTCTGCCACCTGATCAATCATATACGAGTATATGTCATAAAGTCCCTGAGCAATAGTTTTACTTTGCGAAAAGTCCAGCGTACTTCTTAAATTTTCCAAAATAGCAGTGGCTGTTGACAGCTTTTTTGCCTTAAGAGCCAGATCACCTCGTTCAATAGCACCTTTTGCCTGAGCTAATCTTTCAAAGAGCCCCTGATAGAGAAGCTTTGTTACATAGTAAGGATCGGCAACAGTTATTTCAGCGTTGACCGTTGTTTTCTGGTAGGCTTTAAGATTGCGGCCGTACATAAATCTCTCCTTGCACATCTTTGTGGCATTAATTTGCCGTTTTTTAGGATTTTTATTAGCTATGCAAGAAGAGTGCCGATTTTGTTTTTAGGATTGAAATGATTATTCGGCAGGCTAGGCGTTGGATTTTTCCTGAATAAAGAACACTTCCTGTCTGGCCTGACGACGGGCTCTGGCACTTTTTATAAACATCTGACGCAAACGTGAACGTCTGGCGTTTGAATTAGTTCGCATTAGGCGACTGGATTTTTTCATAATAACCTCCGACCAGCCAATTATAACAGCAAAGACACAGTTGAGCACAGCCAAAATAACAATCACTGCCACTGGCTGTATACATTTCTACTGACTTAGGCGCAGGGATGCTGCATATTTTACTGTCGGTATTCTCGCTTACAATTGCTATAAACTCATCAAGCCTTTGTTAAATCTCTGATAAAAGAATTCAGACCTGTTTTTTTTAAGATAGTTCTTTTTGGGAGCAGCCATAATAAACCCGCTTTTGTGCATCAAAAATAAAAATGAAAGGCAAAAGTGCGGGCAGGTGTAATTAAAGGCTGTGTCTGTGGTAAAATGTCGCAAGTTTTATGAGAGTACTCTCATAAATTTCCATTCTCAAAATCAGTAATTTTACATATACAGGAATATTTCTGATGGATATCATTCTAGGTTCACCTGCAGTATCAGCATTCAGACTTGAGAAGATTACCAGCGCTCTTAAAGAGGAGGGCATTCTGGTAAGCTCAATCAGTACTCATTTTGTTCATCTTATAGACACAAAAGAAAGCCTTTCAGATGAAGAAAAATCAATTCTTGGCAAAATTTTAAGCTATGGACCTTCAAAGGATGAATCAGAAAACAGCGGAGAGCTGTTCTTTGTTATTCCACGTGTAGGAACTATTTCTCCTTGGGCTACAAAGGCTACCGATATAGCCCACAACTGCGGCTTGAACAAGATCCTGAGAATTGAGCGCGGTGTCGCCTACTATATTGTAAAGGAAGGCGGAACCTTTAGCAGTGATGAGAAGGCAAAGGTTGCAGCTTTAATCCATGACCGCATGATGGAGAATGTCCTGTTCTCACTTGAGGATGGTGCAAAACTTTTCGAAAAGCAGACTCCAAAGCCATTTACAACTGTACCTCTAACCACAGGCGGCAAGGAGGCACTGCGCAGGGCTAATGTTGAATTAGGTCTTGCTCTGTCGGAGCCGGAAATGGATTATCTTCTGGACAGTTTCAAGGTTATAGGCAGAGATCCTACTGACATTGAGCTTTACATGTTTGCTCAGATGAACTCAGAGCACTGCCGCCACAAGGTATTCGGTGCTGAGTGGAAGATTGACGGCAAGCTTCAGGACAAGTCTCTGTTTGGCATGATTAAGAACACCTATGAGACCAACAGTGATTACGTTCTTTCAGCCTACAAGGACAACGCTGCTGTAATGGAAGGCTCAAAGGCCGGCAGATTCTTCCCAAATCAGAATCACGAGTGGACCTATCATGAGGAGGATATGCCTATCCTGATGAAGGTTGAGACTCATAACCACCCTACAGCCATCTCTCCATTCCCAGGCGCAGCAACAGGCTCTGGCGGTGAAATCCGTGATGAGGGTGCAACCGGTATCGGTTCAAAGCCAAAGGCCGGTATCTGTGGCTTTAGCGTTTCAAATTTACGTATTCCAGGAGCTGTTCAGCCATGGGAGCATGATTTTGGCAAACCAGATCGCCTGGCCTCTGCTCTTCAGATCATGATCGACGGTCCTTTAGGTGCTGCAAGTTTCAACAATGAGTTTGGAAGACCTAATCTTTGCGGTTACTTTAGAACCTATGAAGAAGAGGTGACAAGCTTTAATGGAAAGGAAATCCGCGGCTACCACAAGCCAATCATGCTGGCTGGTGGCTGGGGCAATATCAGACGCGAACACATTATCAAGGATCATATTGATCCTGGTGCAAAACTGATTGTTCTGGGCGGTCCTGCCATGAACATCGGTTTAGGCGGTGGCGCAGCTTCATCAATGAATTCTGGTGCCTCCTCTGAAGATCTTGATTTTGCATCTGTTCAGCGTGGAAACCCTGAAATGCAGCGCCGCTGCCAGGAAGTTATTGATGCCTGCTGGCAGTTAGGGGAAGAAAATCCTATCATGTTCATCCACGACGTGGGTGCCGGCGGTTTGTCAAACGCAATGCCTGAACTTGTGGCAGATGGCGGAGTGGGCGGTCACTTTGATTTAAGAAAGATCCCAAATGACGAGCCTGGAATGTCTCCACTTCAGATCTGGTGTAACGAGTCTCAGGAAAGATACGTGCTTGCAGTATCTGAAGAGAAGTTTGATATCTTTGAGAAATTCTGCAAGAGAGAAAGAGCCCAGTATGCTGTAATTGGTGTGGCAACCAAGGAAAGAAGAGTTGTACTTGAAGATCCATACTTTGGCAACAAGCCAATCGATCTGCCTTTAGAGGTACTGCTTGGCAAACCTCCTCGCATGCACAAGGATGTGAAGACTGCAACCGTGTCATCTCCTAAGCTCAATCTTGAGGGGGTAACCGCAAGACAGGCTGCAGAAAGAGTCCTAAGACTTCCAACCGTTGCAGAAAAGACCTTCCTCATCACAATTGGTGACCGTTCAGTTACAGGTCTTGTAGCAAGAGATCAGATGGTAGGTCCTTGGCAGGTTCCTGTCTCTGATGTTGCAGTAACCGCAGCTTCTTATGATTCATACCATGGTGAAGCCGGTGCCGTAGGTGAGAGAACTCCTGTGGCTCTGCTCAATCACGGAGCTTCTGCAAGACTTGCAGTAGCTGAGGCTGTAACTAATATTGCAGCTGCAGACATTGGTGAACTTAAGAGAGTAAAACTGTCTGCAAACTGGATGGCTCCAAGCGGACATCCAGGTGAGGATGCCGGTTTATATGAGGCAGTAAAGGCTGTAGGTATGGAAATCTGCCCTGAGCTTGGCATTACCGTACCAGTAGGTAAAGACTCAATGTCAATGAAGACCACCTGGCAGGAGAACGGACAGGATAAGACTGTCACCGCTCCAATGTCACTTATTATCTCTTCATTTGCAAGAGTTGAGGATATCCGCAGAACCTTAACCCCACAGTTACGTACTGACAAGGGCGATACCACTCTTATTTATGTAACCTTAGGCGAGAGACAGAACCGTCTTGGCGGTTCCGCTTTAGCACAGGTTTACCGTCAGTTAGGCTCTAAGTGTCCTGATCTTGACCATCCTGTAAGACTTAAGGGATTATTTGATTCTGTTCAGTTCCTAAACAGAAAGAACCTGCTTTTAGCCTACCATGATATTTCTGACGGCGGTCTGTTTACCACCGTATGTGAAATGGCCTTTGCCGGTCACACTGGTGTAAACATCAGAATAGACAACCTTGGAGAAGATGATCTTGCAGTTTTATTCTCTGAGGAAATCGGTGCTGTTCTTCAGGTAAAAGCTGAAAATGCTGAGACAGTAATGAATATTCTGTCAGGCCATGGTCTTGCAAACTGCATTTTTGAGATCGGTTCTCTAAGATCAGATGATCGCATTGTCTTTAACCGTGACGGAAATGATGTTATAAACGAGCCAAGACAGTACTTCAGAAAGATCTGGGCTGAAACAACCTATCAGATGCAGGCTCTAAGAGATAATCCTGAATGTGCAAAACAGGAATTCCTGGCAAAAGATGAGTCTGATGACAGAGGTCTTTTTGCTAAGTTGAGCTTTGATCTCAACGAGGATGTTGCAGCTCCTTATATCAGCAGGGGAACTGCTCCTAAAGTTGCAATTTTACGTGAGCAGGGCGTTAACTCTCATGGCGAAATGGCAGCAGCTTTCAACAGAGCAGGCTTTAACTGTATAGATGTTCACATGTCAGATATCTTAACAGGTAAGGTTAAACTTGATGATTTCAAAGGCTTTGCAGCCTGTGGCGGTTTCTCATACGGTGACGTTTTAGGCGCCGGTGAGGGCTGGGCAAAATCAATTCTGTTCAACTCTGTTGCCGCAGATGAGTTCTCACGTTTCTTTAACCGCAAGGATACCTTTGCACTTGGCGTATGTAACGGCTGTCAGATGATGTCAACTATGGCCTCTTTAATTCCTGGTGCTGAAAACTGGCCTCGTTTTGTAACTAATCTCTCAGAGCGTTTTGAGGCAAGATTTGTTGAGGTTGAGATCCAAAAGAGTCCTTCAGTTCTCTTTGCCGGCATGGAAGGTTCAAAGCTTCCGATTGTGGTATCACACGGTGAGGGCAGAGCTGAGTTTAAGAATGCTGAGCACCTGAGTGCCTTAGAAGCTTCAGGTCAGGTTGCCGTAAGGTATATTGATCATAATGGTAAGGTAACAGAGCAGTATCCTATGAACCCTAACGGTTCACCTAACGGTATTACATCTGTAACTAATACTGATGGCAGATTTACCATCCTGATGCCTCATCCTGAGCGAGTAATGCGCACAGTAGCCAACTCCTACCACCCAGATGAGTGGGGTGAGGACAGCCCATGGGTAAGACTGTTTAGAAATGCCCGTGTCTTTGTAGGCTAAAAAGCAATCTTTCGGGGAGCTTAAAGCTCCCCGAATTGCAGATAAGAATCCCTTTTTTATGCGGTTGATTCAATTTCTTTTGAGAATACTGAATCATCTGTCACATCCTGACAAATATAAAAATCATTAAATTTTATTTATTCTTAGCCGTAAATTAATATAGAAAATGTGAAAACATTTTTTTCTGCTAAAGCGGATGATATTTAGTTGGCTTTGTTAGAGGAGGAGCGATGAAGATCAACTATAAGCTAAGCTTGATTGCCTGTGCTGTCTGCTTGACACTCGCATCTTCTCAGTTACCTGCATATGCGGCTAAATATGATGTGGTGACAAGCACCAAGTCCATGGTAGCCAAAGATACCTTAGAAGGTCTTGATCTTAGCAAGATTGCCAATGCTGGAAATGCCAGCACTGAGATGTATTCTCCTGACAGGATGAATTCCATCATTGAGAATACTGATCTTATAAGTGTGATTAAAGATCAGGACAGGTGTCAGTTTACCTCTGATATTGAGGATCGTGCCCGACTGGTTAAAAGTCCGGTGTTCATGTATGCATGGGGTATAATGCTTTTGAGCGGTACCTGCGTGCGTGAGGATCGTGATCTTGCAATCGGTTATATCCGAAAGGCTGCTGATGAGGGCTATGCCCCTGCTATGGTAAAAATCTCTCAGTTCTTTGAGAGAGGGCTTTATATAGGAAGAAACCTGACCTTATCTGAACAGTATATGCATACAGCCGCAGCTTTAGGTTCAAAAACAGCAAGGCTAGGCTGGGCCGATATGCTTGTAAGAGGTTTTGGAACCCCATCTTTGTATGAGGAGGCTTATGGATGGCTATATCATTCAGAGTATGAGGATAACTATTCCAAAGCTAAAAAGGCATATCTGCAGACGCAGTTAAAAAAGCATCTTCCACCAAATGTAATTGCAAGAAATGAGGCTTTTGAGCCTGACTATTAGCAGCAATTCCTTTAGTTTCGCAGCTATTTCTTCTGTTTTATAAAGAGCAGTATAACTGCTCTTAATTGATCCTTCCTGAAGCAAACTCAAAGCGGGCAGGTAATTTTACCTGTCAGATACTTTTTTCAGATCTGATATAATGAATAAAGTTTTACATCAGTTTATAAAAAAAGAGCCTTAAAGATGTTTGAAAATCTTACCCAAAGACTTAATCGTA
The DNA here is from genome assembly GCA_051885275.1 of Succinivibrio sp. Lineage (GTDB taxonomy): Bacteria > Pseudomonadota > Gammaproteobacteria > Enterobacterales > Succinivibrionaceae > Succinivibrio. Next base: position 8,849 of record JBJEWX010000157.1, read on the forward strand.
CTTTAAAAAATATAAGCGGCAAAGGCCGTATAACCGAAGACAACGTCAAAGACACTCTGCGTGAGGTTCGTACAGCCCTTTTAGAGGCTGACGTTGCACTTGCTGTAGTTAAAAGCTTTACACAGAGAGTAAAGGAAAGAGCTTTAGGGCAGGATGTCGCCACAAGTTTAACTCCAGGTCAGGAGTTTATTAAGATAGTTCATGCTGAGCTTATTAACACCATGGGTGGACAGACTCAGGAGATCAATCTTGCTCATCAGCCACCTGCTGTAATTTTAATGGCAGGTCTGCAGGGTGCAGGTAAGACTACCTCAGCTGCAAAACTGGCACTCTATTTAAAAGAGCGCATGAACAAAAAGGTAATGCTGGTTTCTGTTGATACCTACAGACCTGCAGCTATGGATCAGTTAAAAACACTGGCTAATGAGATTTCAGTTGACTGCTATCCTTCAGATCCTACAGTCAAACCTGAGCAAATAGCAAAGGACGCCTTAACACAGGCAAAACTTAAAGCCTACGACGTTCTTATTGTTGATACTGCAGGTAGACTTGCTGTTGATCAGGAAATGATGGATGAGGTTAAAAGACTTCATGCTCTGACTGATCCAATTGAAACCTTCTTTGTTGTTGATGCCATGACCGGTCAGGATGCGGCTAATACTGCAAAAGCCTTTAATGATGCACTGGATCTTACTGGTGTGATCCTGACAAAGGCTGACGGTGATGCAAGAGGTGGTGCTGCCTTATCTGTAAGGGAGATCACAGGCAAGCCAATCAAGTTTATTGGTATGGGCGAGAAGATTGTTGCCCTGGAGCCTTTCCATCCGGATCGTATTGCCTCTAGAATTTTAGATATGGGAGATGTGCTCTCCTTAATTGAAGATCTGCAGCGCAACACTGATATGGATCAGGCCAAGAAAATGGCTCAGAAGCTAAAATCCGGTGAAGGATTTACCTTTGAGGATTTTAGAGATCAGATTGCTCAGATGAAGAAAATGGGAGGCATGACAGGTCTTTTAGAGAAGCTACCTGGAATGGGAAACCTTTCTGATCAGATTAAAGACAAGGTAAATGATAAATCCATAGCTCATATGGAGGCCATCATCAACTCAATGACCAAAAAAGAGCGAATTCATCCTGAAATCATCAAGGGCTCCCGCAAAAGAAGAATTGCAGCAGGTGCAGGAGTTGAGATCCATGAGGTTAATGTACTGCTAAGACAGTTTGAAATGACCCAGAAGATGATGAAGAAAATGGGCAAAGGCGGTATCCGCAAGATGGCCGGAGCCATGCGTGGCATGATGGGCGCAATGGGTGGCATGGGTGGAATGGGAGGTATGGGCAACTTCTTTAGAAGATAGACCTCCTTTTCAGCAATACTTCAAGTCATTGAATAAACAGTCTGTCTTAACGCAGACTGTTAATGCACCTCAGTAAAATCCCACAAACAAGCCAAAAAAAGTATTAAACCAGATGGCTAATTCCATATACCGGATCACTAGAAGCAAAAATTAGGTGTTTTATAAGGCAGGTATAA
>JBJEWX010000158.1:0-10350 GCA_051885275.1 Succinivibrio sp.
TGAACAATGGTACCCTGTCACTTGATCCTGCATACGGTGAAGCAGCTTCATTAGCAACAGTAAACAGCTTCGGTTCTGGATTTACTGCTGATGCAACCACCGGTAATATTGCAATCGGTCAGAACTCTGCATTCGGTTATGGTGTATCTTCAGCCGCTCAGCTGACATCAGCTTTAGCAGATGCAGGTATCTCAGGCTTTAGCAAGAACGGTATTGCCAACGCAATCTATCTTGCAAGAGGTATTGCCGTAAGTAATGGTCATGGCATTGCAATGACCAATGATGGTATAGCAGCTCCAGTAGCTAATACCGTTGACTTAGGCTCTAACTCTGCTGTTGTAGTTGCTGAAAATCTTGTAAAGAACAAAACAGCTGCTATTACTCTGGCTAATGGTGGAGCTGGTTCTGTTAAGGCTCAGGGTAGCAATAAGGTTATCTTAGGTGCAGGTAATCTCACCAAGAAAGATGCAAAGGGCTATCAGGTATTTGCAAATACTGCAGGTTCATCAGATCTTGTAGCAGGTGCTGAGAATGTAACTGTTTCTCTGAACAGTGGCTTCTACAATGACACCACACTGAATGCTGATGGTACCATCGGTGAAATCACAGTTGACCGTGTAGGTCTGAACTACAAGCTTGCAAGAGCTTCTGCTCCTATCAAGCAGTTAATCGGTGATGTTGCTGATGTATGCGGCAGAGGTGAAGGCTTAGGTTCAGACTTCATCTATCAGCAGGCTCTAATCAGTGCCGGTGCTGATGTTGAAGCAGCAGCCCGTCTTGCAACCTACGGTGGTGCCTACCAGGCAGCTCAGTCTGTACAGGATGCAGGCTCTAATGCAGCTTTAGCACGCTTAGGCTTAGGAGCTGACAACAGCTCAACTGTAAAGGGTGACAATGTCTCATTATGGACATCATTAACCTACAAGACCAAGGACTCAGATTCATTTGAGGCCGAAGGTGTTGATTACGGTGCAGATGTTGACCTTGCAGGTATCGTAGTTGGTGCAGACTTTACAACCGACAAGGGAGCCCGTTTAGGAGCATTCTTCAACTTAGGTTCAGGCTCTGCTGATGGCAAGGGAGTTGGCTCATCTATTGACAATGACTTTGACTACTATGGTCTTGGCTTCTATGCAGGTACCAAGCTAGTAGACAACTTCGAGCTCTTAGGTGACTTCAGCTTCTCTCAGATTAGCAATGAGTTAAAACAGAATGTTGCTACCTACGGTGCTCTTGAGGGTGATGCAGATATGACAGCAATCTCTGCAGGTATCCTTGCCAAGTACACCTTCAACGCTAAGGTACTGGATGTTTCTCCTTACATTGGTGTTCGTTACAGCCGCTATGACCTCGACAGCTACAATGTCAAGTCATACTTAGGCACTATCGCAACTACCGACTCTAAGGTTCAGAACGTTCTGTCAATTCCTGTTGGTGTTGGTATCTCTAAGACCTTCTCTAACGGTGACTGGACCATCAAGCCTGCAGCTGATGTTAAGTTAACCTTCAACTCTGGTGATAAGGATGTTGATTCTGTAACTTACTTCACAGGTGCACCTCATGGTTCAAATCTCTCAACTGAGGTTTTAGATGACATTACCTATGGTGTAAGTGCAAAGGTTGACGCACAGTACGGTGCTACAACTTTAGGTATTGGCATCAACTACGTTGGCTCAGACAACACCTCTGAGTTTGGCTTAGGTGCTAATGCTCGTTATACCTTCTAATAATAAGGGCTATAAATAGCGATTTGCCTCCGCTCCACGCGGAGGCTTTTTTTAATCATTCAAATGTTTTTTTCATTCTTTCACCTTTATGTTTTCTGATATCTATTCTCTTAGTTTTATTGCCCTTCTTTTATTCATTATGTTATCCTTCATGAAATTTACCGATTTTATACAAATAGTTAAGATAACTGGGATCTTATTTATCACTGCCTTCTTTATTCATTTCATTCTCATAGCATTATTTAAACTCTTTTAAAGATCAGCAGGTTTAAGGCTTGTCAGGGTACTCCAGCTCTAAAACTACCCTTTTCTTTTAATCCTTATGGCAGCAGCTTTCTTATTTGGAAAATTTCACCAGTTATTTTTAGTAGCAACAGATTACCGAATGAACATTTTGGTTTTGATGGGAGTGCATTAGTCTGATTATTGTTTAATGGCTTTGTACTGAGAGCCTGACTTTGCAATCTATGCAATTATGGAAAGATGGGAGGGGTACAAAAATGCCTCGCTTAGGAGGCATTTAAATTTTACTTAGTCTTTATTAAGTCCCTTTTTGATAAGGGCATCAAGTTTCATGCTCTCTGTCAGAAGAGAGTCATATCTAAGATCAAGATCTGGCATGTATCGAAGATTCAACCTCGAGGCAAGCTGTGATCTTAGAAAACCTTTAGCACTCTTTAAGCCTTTCATAGCTTCTTTAATTTCTTCCTGATTGTCTGTCAGAAAAGAAATATACACTCTGGCATTTCTAAGATCTGGAGATACATCCACCTCAGTTATGGTTGCATTCTTAACTCTTGGATCTTTGAGCTCATTTTGCAGAACATCTGCAAGCTCACGCCTTACAGATGCTGCAATTCTTTCATTTCTACCGTAACTTCTTGGCATATTTTCCTTTAATCGAGGGTACGTGCAACTTCAACCTTTTCGAAACACTCGATTCGGTCACCTACACGAACATCCTGATAGTTCTTAACACAGATACCGCACTCGTTGTTCTGCTTTACCTCTGAGACGTCATCCTTGAAACGACGTAAGGAGTCAAGCTCACCTTCGAAGATAACAGTATTATCACGAAGCACACGGATTGGAGCTGAACGCTTAACCAGACCTTCAACCACCATACAGCCGGCAATAGCGCCATACTTAGGATGACGGAAGATTTCACGAACCTCAGCATAACCAATGAAGTTCTCTCTGATCTCTTTCTTTAGGAGACCTGACATGGCCTTCTTGACATCATCAATCAGATCGTAAATAACACTGTAGTAGTGCAGATCAACTGACTCATTGTCAATAACCTGTCTTGCAGGTCCGTCAGCACGAACGTTAAAGCCGATTACAACAGCTCCATCTGCAGCAGCTAAGGTTGCATCATTAGCTGTGATACCGCCTACGCCAGAGCCGATAATCTTAACCTGAACCTCATCATTTCCAAGCTTGAGCAGTGCATCAGAAATAGCCTCAACAGAACCTTGAGTATCAGCCTTGAGTACCACCTTAAGCTCTGAAGCATTGCTCTCCTTGAACATTGAAGCAAGCTGTGCGCTCTTTTGCTTGGCAATCTTGAGCTCACGGTATTTGCCCTGACGGAACAGAGCAACCTCACGTGCCTTACGCTCATCTGCAACTACTGTAACCTCATCACCGGCTGATGGAACTCCTGACAGGCCAAATACCTCAACTGGAATTGATGGACCTGCCTCAGTAAGCTCCTTGCCGTTTTCATTACGCATTGATCTTACACGACCGTACTGCAGACCACACAGAATGATATCACCCTTCTTTAAGGTACCAGAACGGACAAGCACTGTAGCCACAGGACCACGCCCCTTATCAAGACGAGACTCGATGGTTACACCTTCGGCCATACCATCATGCACAGCCTTAAGTTCAAGCACCTCTGCCTGAAGTGTGATTGCCTCTAACAGATCATCAACACCCATACCGGTCTTTGCAGATACTTCAACAAACTGGTTTTCACCACCCATTGACTCAGGGATAACACTGTGCTGCATAAGCTCATTTATAACACGCTGAGGCTCTGCACCTGGCTTATCCATCTTGTTGATAGCAACAATCATTGGAACCTTGGCTGCCTGTGCGTGCTGAATAGCCTCAAGAGTCTGTGGCATAACGCCATCATCAGCTGCAACAACCAGAACCACAATATCAGTACACTGAGCACCACGCGCACGCATTGCTGTAAAGGCAGCATGACCTGGAGTATCAAGGAAAGTGATACCATCGTTTCTGGTCTGTACATGGTAAGCACCAATTCGCTGGGTAATACCGCCAGCCTCGCCTACGGCAACCTTTGACTTTCTGATGTAATCAAGCAGTGAGGTCTTACCGTGATCAACGTGACCCATAATGGTAACAACAGGTGCTCTTGGGGTAGCCTCAGCCTTGGTGTTCTTATTGCCGTTTAACAGCTCATCCTCAAGCTCATTCTCCTTACGCAGAATAACCTTGTGACCCATTTCTTCGGCAACCAGCTGTGCTGTAGCCTGATCTAAAACCTGGTTGATGGTTACCATCTCACCTAGTTTCATCAGAGTCTTGATAACCTCAGTAGCCTTTACAGCCATCTTAGCTGCAAGATCAGCCACAGTGATAGTCTCGCCAATCTCAACATCACGGGTTACAGGAACTGCAGGACGATTAAAGCCGTGCTGCTGCTGATTCAGTTTTGCAGCACCCTTTACACCTTTTGCATTCTTGCCACCCTTCTGTCTGCGGTTTGGCATGCTCTGCTCAGCATCTTCAAATCTCTTTGAACCTCTTCTTTCAGCAGAGCCTCTGTCACGGTGGCGGCCACGGTTCTCTTCCTCGCGCTCCTGTCTTGCCTCAGCTTCACGGACATACTGAGAGGTTAGAGAATCGTCATCATCTGTCTGATGTGAGCGAGCCTCTTCCTCAGCAGCCCATCTTGCCTCATTCTCTTCAGCAAGCTTACGTGCCTCCTCAGCAAGTCTTCTAGACTCTTCCTCGCTCTTGCGTTTCTGCTGTTCTTCCTGAGCACGGCGAAGCTCTTCAGTTGCCTTATCCTCAAGTTTTTCCTTACGAGGGGTAGCAGCCTGCGCATTCTTTGCCTGAGCAGCCTTTAAAGCCTCCTGTGCCTTGCGCTGCTTTTCAGCTTCAGCTTTTGCAAGCTCGGCTTTTTTGGCCTCTTCAGCTAGTCTTGCTTCCTCGGCAAGTCTGGCCTCCTCAGCTAATCTTGCCTCTTCTTCAGCCCTGATCTTGGCCTGATTCTCAAGCTCAATCTGGGCCTTACGCTCTTTTGGATCAACAATAACTTTCTTTTTACGGACTTCTACCTGTACTTTCTTTGAGCCGCCGCCATTCTGTAAAGTTACAGTGCCAGAAGACTTCTTCTTTAAAGACATTCGCTTTGGTGCAATATCCTGGTTCTCTTCATTCATCATTAAAGTCTTCCCGTATTATTTCTCTTCTTTAAACCAGTACTCGTTACGAGCTGCCATAATGATTTCGCCGGCTTTCTTTTCATCTAAGCCTTCAATCTCGGTTAAATCATCAATTGCCTGCTCTGCCAGATCTTCACCGCTTCTGATTCCTGAAGCGATAAGCTTATCTGCAAGTTCCCTGTCAATTCCATCTAGTGCTGTAAGCTCATTTACGCTCTGAGCATTTTCAGCGTTTTCCTTGTTCTCAACAGCCTGTCTTGCAACTTCCTGAAGCTGCTGAGCAACCTCCTCATCCATACCGTCAATTGAAAGCAGCTCTTCTTTTTCAACGTAAGCTACTTCCTCTAGGGTGGAGAAGCCGGCATCTGCAAGTGCTGTGGCGAACTCTTCGTCGACATTGAGGTATTCCTCAAAGAGTTTTACCACCTTGCCAACCTCGTTTTGAATATCCTTCTCAAGCTCTGCTTCGGTCATTACCTTAAGCTCCCAGCCGATAAGCTGTGAGGCAAGACGAACATTCTGACCATTCTTACCAATTGCAAGTGCAAGATTCTCCTCAGCTACAGCAATTAGAATTGAGTGATCATCCTCATTGATGATAATTCTTGAAACCTCTGCAGGCTCCATGGCGTTTGTAACATACTGAGCCAGGTTCTCATCGTATAAAACCACATCAATCTTTTCGCCTGAAAGCTCATTTGATACAGCCATTACACGGGCACCTCTCATGCCAATGCATGCACCTCTAGGATCGATTCTTCTATCCTTTGAGCGAACTGAAATCTTTGCTCTTGAGCCGGCATCACGGGCAACGCCCATAATCTCAATTACATCCTCACCAATCTCAGGAACCTCAATTCTAAACAGCTCTTTGAGGAACTCAGGAGAGGTTCTAGAACAGATGATCTGAGGACCACGGTTTGACTCCTGCCTGATTTCCTGAAGTAAAACCTTTACTCGGTCACCACGACCATAGGTTTCATGAGGGATAATCTGCTCACGCTTCAGTACAGCCTCGGCATTGTTGCCAAGGTCAAGAACCATAACATCATGAGACATCTTCTTAACAGTTGCATTTACCACATGACCCACTCTGTCACGCTGCTCTGCTACAACCTGCTCACGCTCTGCATCCTTTACCTTCTGAGACAGAACCTGCTTTGCAGTCTGAATTGTGATTCGGTCAAACTCAACAGATGGAATCTGCTCCTCAATTATGTCACCAGCCTGAATGCCCTGATGATCAACAGATGCGGCTGCAAGAGAAATCTCCTGAGCTGGTTTCTCTAAAGGACCATCAGTATCTACTACAACCCATCTGCGGAAGGTATCATATGATCCTTCTTTGCGGTCGATCTGAACACGTACAGAAATCTCGACAGGATACTTTTTCTTTGTTGCAGTAGCTAAAGCTGTTTCTAAAGCTTCAAAAATCTTATCCCTAGGAATCGCTCTTTCATTTGACAGAGCCTCAGCTATGGCAATAATCTCTTTACCCATTTTAATCTAGACCTCTCTATGACAAGCTTTTTGAAGCTTTTTTATTATTGTTTGGAAACTCAGGCACAAGCCTTGCTGTAGATATGTTAGAAAAAGCCACTTCCACAACGCCTGAAAGCTTATCATTGATTTTAAGCATTCCATCGTCTGTCACTTCCTCTAAAACACCCTGAAGCTTTTTTCTGCCTAAAGTTGGAATTCTAAGTTCAGCCTTTACATTTTGACCTGTATAGGCCTTTGCCTGTTCAAGTGTGAACAAAATTCGGTCAAGCCCAGGTGAAGATACTTCAAGTGTATATTTAGGTGAAATCAGATCGGCAGTATCTAAGGCCGGTGAGAGAACATCCATAAGCTCTCCGCACTTGTCAGCACTCACTCCCTCATCTGAGTCAACAAACACCTGCAGCATTGCATGATCATTACCGCCTCTAAATCTTACTCCCCAGACTTTTAAATCAAGGGACTCAACCAAAGGGGTAACAAGCTGTGTTACCTTCTCTTCAACGGTTCCTGCCATTAGTACCTCGTAATTTTGTCACGACCATAAAAAAAGGACCACTTAAAAGGTCCCTTTCATCTGAAGTTCCTCTATATCTGGAATGAGCTTTAATCATTCCAGGTTCAAGCTCACACTTGAACAGGCTTAAATAATTTTAAGCACTGTATTTATAGCAGAGAATCCATAAAAAATCAAGTTTTAGGGACTTCATTTCTTATCAGTTTAAGTACATTTATGCCAGTTGCATCTGCACTGAATACCTCAATAAGCCAGCCGTCCACTTCAAGCTGTTCACCCTGCTTTGGAACACGCTGCAGTCTGTCTAGCACATAGCCTGCAATAGTCTGATAATGCTCTGATGGAGGCAGTTCAAGACCTGTAGTTCTTGCCACATCGGTTAAAATGGCGTCGCCATCAACCCTGAAGATTTCATTGTCACCAATCTTGACAATTTCAGGAGTCTCAGTCTTTTCAGGCATTTCTCCTGTGATTTCCTCAATGATGTCATGTACTGTCACAATACCCTCAAAGCAGCCAAACTCATCAAAGACAAAACCAAAGTAGCGCTTGCTCTGTCTAAACTGCTCAAGAGCACTTAGAATATTGATAGTCTGTGGCAGATAGATAGGATCCTGAATAATAGCCTTTATGTGCTCTCCATCTCCTCTGCCGCTGACAAGCAGTCCTAAAAGATCAGCTCTTGAGACATAACCTAATGGCCTATCCTTTTGGCCGTCTCTGTAGGCAATTAGCGAGGTTTTGGTGCTCTTTAGAGCTTTATTTAGAATGTAATCTCTATCTTTATCAATGTTTACCTTCTGCAGATCGGTTCTTGCGGTCATTACAGCCTTAACGGGAAGGCTTGACAGTTCAAGAACCCTGGACACCATTTCTTTTTCCTGATTATTAAACACATAAGCACTTGGCCTTGAAACAATGGCCTCCTGGAAGGAGTGAACATCATCATCCTTTGAGCCTAGCAGTCTTAAAACCATGTGAGCTGCAACCTGTCTTGACTGCATATTGCCAGAATGCTTAAGCTTCAGTACATTCTTTCTTGAAACCTGATTGAAGACCTCAATAAGCAGTGAAAAACCAATTGCAGAGTACAGATAGCCTTTAGGCACGGTAATATGGAAGGCCTCCATAATCAGAGAAAAACCAATAAGCAGCAGGAATCCCAAACACAGGATCACAACTGTAGGATGTCTTGAGACAAAGACAGCTATAAAGCCTGAAGCCCACATCAGCATCAGCATGGAGATGGTTACAGAAATAATCATGATATAAACATGATTTGTCATACCAACTGCTGTAATTATTGAGTCACCTGAGAACAGCACATCCAGGATCATAATCTGAGTTGCAACTATGGCAAAAGAACTGCCGGCGGACTTGCTGACTGATACGGACTCATCAGAGCCTGAATACTCAAGTTTTGAATGAAGCTCTTCGGTTGACTTGTAAATTAAGAAGGCACCACCTAAAAACATCATCAGATCACGAACCGATACGTCAAAGCCCCATACCGTGAACAAAGGTCTTGCAATTGCCATGACGTAGGCGGCAAAGATCATAAGAATAATTCTGATTACGAGGGCGCCGCCTAAACCAATATTTCTTGCAAGCTTACCCTGATGGGCAGGAAGCCTAGCTGAAAGAATGGCGATAAACAGCAGATTATCAATACCCAAAACTATCTGAATTGCAGTTAGAGTCAGAAGACCAATCCAGGCAGTAGGATCCATTATCCACAGCATATCAAACAGTAGGGTTGGTTGTGTCAGAGCCTGTTCATGCATATTATCTGGCTCCTAAGTTTTGGAAGTGTAAAAAGTAAATTGGATGTGTCTTTAGAAAAATATCACTTAAGATACTCGGGTCTGCGTTCATTTATTTTTATTAATGCTCTCTTGAAAAAATTTTTAACCAAATCATGAATGGCTGAAAATTTACTTTCCTAATGTTAACTTGCCATTAAAAAGCCGTTAAGTTTCATGATTACTGATATCATACAAAGAAATTTATAATTAGCATAGTATAACCGTAAATTTATCAGAAGCAATGCGATCTGTTCCTCTATTTAGGGCAGGAAAAAGAACATTTAAAGGAACCTATAAATATTGTGTTTTGAATTTCCTAAAGATTTATATGCAGGTAATTTATATGCATGGGATGCTATTAAGCGCTATCTTAGGTAACATTCACACTCTTGCGTAAGTGGGAGCATACTCTTCTTTGATTTATCGACCAATGCATAAAAAACTCGTAATTGCGGTCTTTATCCTAATTACGAGTTTTTTAGTAGGAACAATAATTCTTTAAAAAAATAAACTGCTATCTTCCTTTTGCGCCACCTTTTCTTTTTGAAAAGAAAGAGGTTTTGTCAGTTGCAGAGCCTCTTGATCTTATAGCAAAACTTCGGGATGGCTTAGACTCAGCTCTGTCACGGTCATTTCTCAGTGAAGTATGAGATACCACGTGACTTACTCTTCCTAAGGATGAAAACTTCTGTTCCCTGTCATAGCCATTTTCTGAAAATTCCCGCTTTTTGCCCTGCTTTTGCGCAAAATTTCCCTTTTTTCCTGACTTTTGTGCAAATCCTTCCTTTGAAGCAGTTTTTCGTTCCTGATTTAAAGAAGCTCTGCCTGTTTTAGCTTTAGGTGCCAGTTTAAGATCTTTTTTATCTGTTCTTTTTTTAGGTTCAGTTTTTGCTCTTACAGCTTTTCTGCCCTTTTCAGATACGGCTTTATCTAAATTAAGTGAGGGAGCAAGCTCAGTTAGTTCTTTTAGATTTACAGCTTTTCTTAACTTGTTGATTTCCTTTAAGGTCAGCTCCCTAAACTGTCCTGTTTTAAGCTCAGGATCAAGATCAATGCCGGCATATCGAATTCTAATAAGTCTTGACACCTTAAGGCCTACGGCTTCCCACAGACGGCGTACCTCTCGCTTTCTTCCCTCTTTTAAGGATACGTGGTACCAGGCGTTTCTTCTCTCACCTCCGACATAGGTCACGCTGTTAAATTTTGCCTTGCCATCCTCTAACATGACGCCTTCAGTCAGCTTGTCAAGCTGCTCTTCAGTCACCTCACCATAGATTCTAGCGGCATAAATTCTTTCCACCCCAAATTTTGGATGCATAAGAGCATTTGCCAGTTCTCCATCGGTGGTAAAAAGCAGCAGACCTGAGGTGTTG
>JBJEWX010000159.1:0-10310 GCA_051885275.1 Succinivibrio sp.
TATCAAGTCTGATATAAAAAATAAGGCTGTTCTTGAAATGTACTATGACTGCTATAAACGTACAGGAAAACTCAGCAAAATTCTGGAAATCTCTAAAGACCTAGTCAAGTTTAAGGTACTAAGTGCTGAACAGGTTCATGAGATCTATCTTCAGAATATTCATACTATGCTTTCAGATGCCTCCACAATTGAAGATCTTGATAGGATATATAAACAACTGTCTAAAAATGATAAAAAAGATCAGACTATTATGGGAGCAATGGTCTTTAAGATGCTGAAACTTGGAGACATAAACAGAGCGCGTGAAATCTCCCTATCCCTGTTAAAACTGGAGCATACAGCATCATTTTTGGAAACAATTTCAAACTGGGAAATTGCAATTCCTGATGTTCTGATTGCATTAAAAAAGCATGCTGCTAAAAATCTTATTACCACACAGGTAAATCTTCCACTGCTAAAAGCAATGGGCAATCTTGAGCATAAGTCTGGGCTTCTAAGAGATGCACTTGCTGATTATAAACAAGCTCTGTCTATACAGCAAAGTTCAGATCTTTATTTAAAGGTAGGTTCTATTCTTGCAAGTCTGCAGAATTATCCAGAAGCTACTGAATATTTTGCCAGAGCAAATCAGCTTTCCTCTGAGGAAAATTCATTAAAGCTCACGAACTGATCTACCTCAATCTTTTTGGCAATAAAATGCTAACTGCTTAGGGCATCGAACTATAAAAAAGCCTGCGGTGCCCATAAAACATAGTAGCACGTACTGAAATACTGAGAGAATATCTGAATTCCTACCTTTCATTACGAACTTTTATCCAATAGAACAAAGGGGCTATGTTAAGGCGGGGTGATGGAGATTTGACTCTATCAATCTGCTACCTTTTCATACTGAGCTGACACAGCTTACTGCAATTTATTTGACTTTTGATTATCCAGATAATTTCCTATTGGCATGAACTATAAGTTTTCTGAGAAATCTAATATTTGCCTAAAACTAAATGTTAAGGAATTATTCAATACAAATTTGCTTTTGACTGGCGTTTTAACTGCTCGTCCAATTTCAAAGCTCTGTTTGCCTTTTTAAACAGATGCTTTAAATCTTCAGATTTCACCGTTCCACACGCCTTAAAGAAAAGATATGAACGACCATCAAAATAGGTAATCAAGCCAGAACATGGAGCGTTATCAACATATTTAAAAGAATATCCTCGTAAATCGATTACAGGAGATAAGCCCCATCCCTGATAGCTGTCCATAATGAATTGAGCATATTCTTTTGTTGTTGACAGATTAACTTTTGGATCTATGAGAGAAAGACCTGCCCTAGCTGTACCATCCGCTTTCTCGTACTCAACAGCGTTGTCCGTTATGTACTCACTGTAATCTTCAACAGAAGCTTGAGTGTTTAAAACAACAAAAAGCAGTACAGAAGCTAAAGCAAATCTTTTTTTCATATTATTTAATTAACTGTTGATATGCTGTATTAGAAGTTACCTCTTCCACTGGATAGCCAAAGGACTTGATAACTTCATTTATGCCATCCTCTTTACCGGTAACATCAAATCCACAAAGCACAGAACAGAATTCAAGACCTGTGATTCTGAAGTGGAAAAGCGTAATGTTGTAAGAATTTCCTAATGTTTCAAGGAATCTTAGCAAAGCATTGGATGTTGCAGGAAACTCAAAGAGATACAGCTTCTCATTAAGCTTAGTTGATGGATGACCACCTACCATGTAACGGAGGTGATCCTTCGCAAGAGCATCATCTGTCAGATCTGTAACTAGATATCCATTCTTCTTTAGAGATTTGCAGATATCATTTAGCTCTTTTTTTCCTTCTGTTAGTTCAACAGATGCAAATACTCTTGCTCTTTCTGAATTGTTATATCTATAGCTAAACTCTGTAACTACGCGATCTCCAATTGACTTGGTAAAATCAAGGAAAGCTCCGCTTTTTTCAGGGATTTCTACAGACAGAATTCCTTCTGACATCTCGCCGACATCACATCTTTCAGCAACCATTCTTAATGTATGGAATTTAACATTTGCACCTGAAAGAATTGCAATATGATTTCCTGACTTTATGTTATTCTCACGAACATATTTCTTTAAACCTGCTAGAGATAAGGCTCCGCTAGGCTCAGCAATAGCTCTGGTATCATCAAAGATATCCTTCATAGCAGCACAGATCTCATCATTTGAGCAAGTTACAATATCATCAATGTATTTGCTTAGAATTCTGAAAGTCTCTGTGCCAGCCTTACTTACAGCAACGCCGTCTGCAAAATGTGAAACGTAGCCAATATCAACTGGTTTTCCAGATTTTAAAGCTGCCTTCATACAGGCGCTTCCCTCAGCCTCTACGCCGATCACTTTAATGTGAGGTAATAATGACTTAATGTAGACTGCAATACCAGCAGCCAGACCTCCACCGCCAATCTGAACATAGATAGTATCAATACTGTCGCACTGACCAATTAGCTCATGAGCAATTGTTCCCTGACCTGCAATAACATCAGGATCGTCATAAGGAGGGATCATTGTCAGGCCTTTTTTCTTAGACAGCTGCTGAGCATAATCGTATGACTCATTAAAGCTGTCTCCGTAAAGCACTACTTCTGCACCAAAATTTCTAACAGCATCAATCTTTAAATCTGGTGTAGTAGTTGGCATTACAATCACTGCCTTAATGCCAAGCTTCTTTGCTGACAGGGCTACACCCTGAGCATGATTGCCTGCAGATGCAGTTACGATTCCTGCCTTCAATTGAGCCTCATCAAGATTCTTTATCTTGTGGTAGGCACCTCTGAGTTTAAAAGAGTGAATCTTCTGGTAATCCTCTCTTTTTAACAAAACATTCACACCTAGTCTTGAAGATAAACCTTCCAAACTCTGTAACGGAGTAACTTTCACCAGGTCATATATTCTGGCAAGCAGAATTTTTTTAAGATATCCCTGAGAATCTAACATCTTCTCTGCCATTTAGAGTCCCTCTAATTTGCTACGGTCACGAACACCACCTTTGTCTGCACTTGAAGCTAGTTTTCCAAAAGCTTTTAGTGCAAAAGAGATTTCTCTGTCACGGCCCACTGGCTGCCAAGCATCTTTACCGCGAGACTCCATCTCCTTACGTCTTTGAGCTAATTCCTCATCTGAAACGGCCATTCTGATTGTCCTGTTAGGAATATCAATTTCGATTAAATCATTTTCCTGAAGCAAACCAATATTTCCACCGTTTGCAGCCTCAGGAGAAACGTGACCAATTGATAAACCAGAAGAGCCACCTGAGAAACGACCATCAGTAACCAGAGCGCACTCCTTGCCAAGTCCGACAGACTTGATGTATGAGGTTGGGTATAACATTTCCTGCATACCAGGACCGCCTCTTGGGCCCTCATAACGAATTATAACAACATCACCGGCTTTTACCTTGCCTCCCAAAATACCTTCTACACCCGCCTCCTGGCTTTCAAAGATTCTTGCAGGTCCTACGAATTTAAGGATTGATTTATCAACACCTGCAGTCTTAACAATACAGCCGTTGATTGCAAGATTACCGTATAGTACTGCCAATCCGCCATCGGTAGAGTATGCATGTGCAAAGTCGTGAATACAACCGCTGGTCCTGTCAGTATCAAGTTTATCTGTAGTGTTGTCCTGTGAGAAAGCAACAATGTTGTACTTGCCTCCTGCAACTGCACTATACAAACGCTTTACCTCAGGATCATTTGTCTTCTCAAGATCGTACTTATCGATCTGTTCACCAATTGACATTCCAAGTACAGTTCTGCATTCCTCATGGATAAGGTTGTTCTTCTTAAGCTGGGCCATGATATTCATAATGCCACCTGCGTTATGAAGATCTTCCATATGCCATTCATGAGTTGAAGGAGACATTTTGCAGATGTGAGGGATCTTGCGTGATAACCTGTCTATATCTGCCATAGTAAAGTCAACACCAGCTTCCTGAGCTACTGCAAGAAGATGAAGAACAGTATTAGTTGAACCACCCATTGCAATATCCAGGCACATTGCATTTTCAAAAGTGTTCTTTGTAGCAATTGAACGAGGAAGAACAGAATTATCCCCATGTTCATAGTAAGCCTTAGCCATCTCTACAATTCGGTGAGCAGCTTTCACAAACAGCTCTTTTCTAAAAGCATGAGTAGCTACAAGCGAACCATTGCCTGGTAATGACAGGCCAAGAGCTTCAGTAAGGGAGTTCATGGAATTTGCTGTAAACATTCCAGAGCAGGATCCACATGTTGGGCATGCTGCTGACTCAACCTCATTTACCTCCTCATCTGTTACGTTTGGCTCAGCTGACACAATCATTGCATCAATAAGATCTACCTTATGATCGCAACCTTTCATTCTGCCTGCCTCCATAGGACCACCAGAAACAAAAATTACTGGGATATTCAGTCTCATAGAAGCCATCAGCATGCCTGGAGTAACCTTGTCGCAGTTTGAAATACAGACAAGAGCATCAGCCTTATGTGCGTTAACCATGTACTCTACTGAATCAGCAATGATGTCGCGACTTGGTAGAGAATAAAGCATACCTGTATGACCCATTGCAATACCATCATCAACAGCAATAGTATTAAATTCTTTTGCGATACCGCCTGCCTTTTCGATCTCCTTCACTACAAGCTGACCTACTTCATGTAAGTGGACATGACCTGGAACAAACTGTGTAAAGGAGTTTGCAACAGCAATAATTGGCTTTCCAAAATCACTGTCTTTAACTCCAGTTGCCTTCCACAGGGCCCTGGCTCCTGCCATTATTTTTCCTTCATAGGTAACCTTTGAACGATAATTATTAGACATATACGGTATCCTTTGATCTATTTTGTCTGCGTCTGAAATATCTGGGTTTAAGATAAGAATTGCGGTTTTACGGTTTGTCTTGAGTAATTGACAAAAGGCCTACAGTTGTAAAAGTGCAGGCCTCTTTCAATAGTGATTACTTGTTAACTGGAGTTAACCAACCATATTTATCTTCTGCTTCACCACGAACAATTGCGAAGAATGCATTCTGTAATTTTTCTGTTACAGGACCACGGTAACCGCAGCCTACATCAATACCATCAACAGATGCAATTGGGGTAATCTCAGCTGCTGTACCGGTAAAGAACATTTCATCTGCAAGATATACCATCTCTCTTGGGATTGGCTGAGTTCTTACCTCGTATCCTAAATCCTGTGCTACCTTTGTTACGGCATCACGGGTAATACCTGGCAGTAGACCTGATGTATTTGGAGAAGTATATAAAACACCATCTTTTACAAAGAAGACATTCTCACCAGAACCTTCTGAAATATAGCCGTTTACATCCAAAGCAATTGCCTCAGCATAACCGTTGTTTATACACTCATTTGCAATCAGAATTGATGAAAGATAATTACCTGCAGCCTTTGCTTCTGTTGGAATAGTATCTGGTGCCAAACGTCTCCATGAAGAAACGCAAACCTTAATACCCTTCTTTAAACCTTCTTCTCCAAGATATGCACCCCATGGAAGAGCACATACCATAGCATCAGCATTTACACCTTTCTTAAACTTAACACCAAGACCAACTTCTCCCATGTAGATAAGTGGTCTGATATAGCCAAACTCAAGACCATTCTCAGAGATTACCTTCTTACAGGCATCCATAATCTCCTCTTTAGTCTGAGCTACAGGGAAGCGGTAAATCTTTGCAGAATTAAATAAACGATCAATATGCTCTTTTAAACGGAAAATCTGAGGACCATTCTTTGTAGCGTATGCGCGAATACCTTCAAACACTGCTGAACCATAGTGTAGAGCGTGAGCTGTAACGTGAACCTTTGCATCAGCCCATGGAACCATTTTGCCATTTAACCAAATATACTTGGTTGTGTCTGAACTCATTTTTATTTCCTCGTATTACAATTTACAATTCTTTATCCTGCTACTTGCAGTGATGACCTTGATTTTATCACTATATTCACAGCTTTGTATGCTAGCTTTAAACATATAAAATCTTAGAAGTGACTTTCTTGATTATATATCAAAAAACGGAACACAGTTAATATTATGTTCTGTTTTTTGCAAAAATAACTTTTCCCTGTAATTCTTGGTACAATAGTCACGTTTTTTACAGATATTGAGGTTTTATTCATGCTGTCTTTTCTTCCAAGCCCTCTATTACTGATTATCAATTGCCTGCTGATATCAATAAATGTAATAGTTATTGCCACTCCTATGATGCTTTTAGGAATCATCAAACTATTATTCCGTTTTGACTTTATTTTTAAGATTGTTGAAAGAACTAACTACTATCTATATAAAACCTGGGTTTTTAACAACCGCTGTATAATTGCACTAACCAACAATATAAGCTGGCATATTTCTGGCGATATAATTCCTAAAACCGATAAATCCTGTATTGTTATAAGCAACCATATCAGTTGGCTCGATATCCTTTTTATTGGATGTGTATATAAAGGCAATATTCCAACAACAAAATTCTTTATGAAGCATTCCCTTATTTACATACCTTTTGCAGGTCTTGCCTGCTATGCTTTAGGAATGCCTTTTTTAAGAAGATATCCAAAAGAGAAGCTACTTAAAAATCCTAAACTTAGAAAAAAAGACATTCAGACAACAAGGAATGCGTGTAAACGTC
The DNA here is from genome assembly GCA_051885275.1 of Succinivibrio sp. Classification (GTDB taxonomy): domain Bacteria; phylum Pseudomonadota; class Gammaproteobacteria; order Enterobacterales; family Succinivibrionaceae; genus Succinivibrio. Next base: position 6,657 of record JBJEWX010000159.1, read on the forward strand.
TTATTGTATTTCCAGCAACACTTATAAACTTTGCCGAAGGAAGTAGATTTACAAAAGAAAAGGCTGCTAAGGCAAAATCACCATACAGGCACTTATTGCCACCTAAAGTAGCATCATTAGGTGTAGCGCTAAGTGAAATTGGCAATCAGGTTGAGTATGTATTCAACAATACCTTTTATTATCCTGACAACCAGGGTAAACCATTTATTGATATGCTTCTTGGAAGGATCAACAACGTTTACGTAAATGTAGAGATCCTTGAGAAGACTTCGGCTATTGAGGGTAATTATCTTGAGGACAAGCAGTTCAAGCACGACTTTACAATGTATGTAAGAGAGCTGTGGGAGAAAAAAGACATCCTTCTTGATAAGTTGCATGAAGACTATAATCGTCTAAAGCAGAACAAATAAACAGGTCACTTTTGTACCTAAAGGTGGAGCTTATGTCTCCACCTTTTTTGTCAGTATGAATGGTTATGGCAGGGTAAGAAGATAAGCTATGACGTTTTTATAATCGTCTACAGTCTCTAAATTACCTGTAAGCACAAGATATTTTCCGTTAACCACAATCTCTGGCACCGCCTCAATTTTCATTTCGTTCATCATTCTGTCATATTCAGAAACTTTTGCATTTGTAACAAACGATCTGAAATCTGAATCATATCTATCTGCAGGAACGCCTAAACTTTCAAAAGTTTGTACAAAAAATTCATGTGATTCAGGAATTTCGTTTTTATGATGAATCCTTTCAAACAGAGCCTCAGAAAGTTCATTCTCAATTCCCATATTAAGAGCAACAGCGTAAGCTTTCTGGCTCTCCACACCAAGATCTCCACCAATAATTCCAACAGGATTTGCAATAAATTCAGCTTTATCTTTAAAACTGTCCTTTATGTTTTCAAAAGTCGATCTGAGCGAATAACAGTGTGAACAATAAAATGAAAAGAATTCTCTTATTTCAGGTTTAACAGTTCTGTGCGCAGATCTGATTTCATAATCCTGACCTTCCTTGTAGTCTTTTGCTTGAGCTGAAAAGACGCAAACAGCCATCAATATACCAATCGCAGATCTTAAAACCACTTTAAAAGACATAGGTTACCTTCTTTAAATACATCAACTTTTAATCTGAATTATATGAAACATAAAATAGCAAAATGAATTTTACAGTATATCTGAAATGCTTTTATTCCAGCACGACACGCTGTTTCTTAAAGTTAACGGATTTCTTTTTATCCTTTTAATTCCATGACTAAGCCACCTAAAAAGAAATTTCGTTAACATATTACTTCTAGCTGAAATTTTGCAGAAACAATAAAGAAGCTTAACTTTATTTCTTGAGATTTTTAACTTTGCATCCGAATATACATCAGCTTTTGAAATTACCTTAAGGGTCGCTGTTGCCATAGCAATATTCAAAAGACAGAAGAATCTGATACCATAATCCTTCGCTGGAACAAGACAGATAAAATCAAGCGCATCATCTAGATGCCCCTGGCAGATTTCAATATAAGAGAAAACCATTTTTTTATAATCTTCTTCTCTGCATGGAGGAAGAAAACTTACATTTCTTTTTCTATCCTCGGCTCTGTCTTTTAGTATATTTGTCAGCTGCAAGCCTTCTCCAAAACTGACAGACAGTGTCATTAGTGCATTTTTGTCAATTCTATGATCAAATTCGCTAAAAAGAGCAGCTAAAAGCTCTCCTACAACTCCTGCTACAAAATAGCAGTATCTGTCCACATCAATAAGTTCTCTAATTTCCACTCCATTTAGACTCTTAGCCATTCCTATACTTAATATTGAGACTCCTTTTGAGAGAACAGCTCGGATCTTCTGAGGAAAATTTCTTGTTCTTGCAATCACTCCTGGCATATCTTCTAAAAGAGCAAATTCACATTCTTTTGCTCCATTTTTAACAAGCTCGCACCCTCTCTTGTGAAGAGACAATAAAAGCATGTCATCTGAAAAATCATTTGCGCAGAATGAATAAAATTCCTGTAGCCATGAATATTTCTTAGAAACTGCAGCTAAAGGATCATCCTCTATGGTATCTGCAATACGGCACAGCAGATAAGCATTTGAAACATAGTCAATCAATTCTTCAGGAAGAAGAGGAATTGTCAAAGCAAATGTTCTTGAAACATTTTTCAAATGTTTCTGTTGCTGTTCAAAATTAATTTGAGAAAACTTCATATCTGAATACTAGGTAAATTTTGTTTTCTTATGATGTATACTTTTTGATAAAAGACGTGAATAGAAAATATCACAATTGTGAATAATATGGAAAAAAAATCAGAAAATAGAACTCATCCTCCCGTAGGAAACCTGTTGCTAAGAACCCTAGCCATGCCGGGAGATACCAATCCGGCAGGAGATATTTTCGGAGGTTGGATAATGTCTCAAATGGATATAGCAGGAGCAATATTAGCAAGAGAGATCGCAAACGGCAGAGTCGTAACCGCAGCTGTAGAAGGAATGTCTTTTTTAAAGCCAGTTAACGTGGGAGATGTAGTCTGCTGCTATGGAAAATGTATACATGTTGGTATTACATCAATGTCAATCCATTTGGAAATATGGGTTAAAAAGCTTATTGAAAGTGAAACAAATGAGCACGCAGAAAGACACCTTGTAACTGAAGCAAACTATACCTACGTGGCAGTTGATAAAAACAAAAGACCTCGACCTCTTCCACAATCAGCTAAACTTGTTGCAGAAAGGGGGATTGATGCGGCATGCATTGGTCTTAATACCGACGGCAGTATCAGATAGACCACAATGCTAATTAGCTAACACTTGCATTGGTAAACTGCTTGATAGTTTCAAACTCTACATCAACAAAGTAAGAAAAATTCTTTTTAAATTCTTTCGCCATATTCATTCTTGACTGATGCATATAGCCAACACTGAATATAGCCAGGTGCTCTGCAGCAACCTCAGTATTAAGATTATGCGGCATCTGTCCTTTCAGAGCTGCATTTTTTAAGGCGGCAATAACTGCTTCGTGTCTAGAAACAGCTCTCTCATGAATTTTTTCTCTTAAAAGCTCATTTCCAGAATTTCCATTAACAATTGAAATCATCATTGATACGAGGGGCGAGTTGAGAAATTCGTCATTCCCCTCTTCAACCAAACTGCAAAGCCATCTCTTGAGCTTTCCTAGCGGATCTGGCTCAGAAGGTTGCCCAGCCTCATAGAGAAGGTTAAATGAAAACTGTTCATGAGCAACACTGTCATCAAGAGCCAGCAGAAGTTCCTCCTTGTTCTCAAAGTGCCAATAAATCGCGCCTCTTGTAACTCCGGCATATTTTGCAATATCAGAAAGACTTGTTCTTTCAAAGCCTCTTCTAGAGAACAATCTCTTTGCACTTTCTAGGATACTTCGCTTCGTTTCTAAAGAATCCTCATGAGTCCTTTTTGGCATACACACTCCTTTACGGACAGAGATAGAACTAACCTAAGTTTATTTAAATATCATGCAAATTCAATACACAATCAATTTTATCATCAAAGAAAATTGTTATGCGCATTAATGCCTCCATACTATCTATTCCTGAAATTCATCTATCAAATATTTTTTAAATTTTGTCAAAACAAGTATACCTACACAGATAGTTAACGAAATACATGCCATTTTTTTTCATGTTTCAATAAGATA
>JBJEWX010000160.1:0-2257 GCA_051885275.1 Succinivibrio sp.
CTGATATTGTTATTATCAGCAAAACCGATCTGATTGAATCAGATGAGATTGACGCTATATATGAAATTACTGCAAAAATTAACCCTTCAGCTAAGGTAATTCCTTCTGTAAAAGGAAATGTATCTCCAAAAGTTATAGCTGAAATCGGTCCTTATAAAAATGAAGAACACAATTATGATAAAACTGTAACCTCATGGATGAACATAAAGTCATCAAATCTGGCTTCACCTTTCAGACCTGCTACAGTTTCAGGAGCAGTGGGTGTATCAAAACCCAAAATTGTTGCACATTCTGACATAGATTCTTTTTGTCTTGAACTTGATGAGCCTATAGAACCTATGGCTCTTATGTCAGCTGTTTCTGCAGTGCAGGAGCAGTATGGGGACTCAATCCTAAGAATAAAAGGCATTCTTGATCTGAAAGGACAGGATAAGCCTATCGTCATTCACGGTGTTTTAGGAAATCTTTACCCTCTGTCAGAATTAAAAGGCTGGCCTGACGGAATGAAGAAGACTCAGCTTGTTTTTATCTGCAGAGCATCAGTTTTAGAACAGATAAAACATATGTTAAATGAAATTCTTATTAATCCTGACCCAAGCGAAATTGCCTATTATCAAAGCATGATAGACAATATTGAGCGGTATGAGGATTAACAAACAGCGAGGGGGCCTGTTAGCCCCCTTAATTGAATCTAATCAGGATCTACTGATTACTGCTGCTCTTCTCTTACAGTATCACCTGTAACAACAATTTCAACACGGCGATCTGCTGCTAAGCAGTCAATAACTGCCTGACGGCCTTTTACTCCATCGCACTTGTTACCAGTTACTGGAGATGCCTTACCGCGACCTTCTGAAACCTTAACAGTAGTTACACCTTCTGACTGTAACTGAGCTGTAACTGCGTCAGCTCTCTTCTGTGAAAGCTTCTGGTTATAAGCATCAGATCCAATTCGGTCTGTATATCCGTAAACTTCAAACTCTGTGTTATCAAGAGCCTTAGATGAAGTAACTACATCATTGATTGCCTTCTTACCTTCTGCAGATAGTGTAGAACCATCAAATGGGAAAAGTAAGCCTGCTGCTAGGTTGTGGTTTTCAGTAATGCGAACAGTCTTTTTCTGAACAGCAACTGGCTTTGGAGCTGGAGCTGCAGGAGTGCTGCCACCAAAGTTATACTGGAAACCTAAGTAGAGTAAACCGTTGTCCAGATCTCCTGCAAGATCATCATCAGCTGTATTAAACAGATAGTCATAGCCAGCACGTACTGAGAAATCTCTTGTAAATGCATACTGACCACCAACACCAAGAACAGCACCTATTGAGCTGTCGCTGTCACCATCAATTGAGGTTCTATTCCAGGTTGGACCAACCTTAAAGAATACATCTGATCCGTTTGTATCAAGAGGTAAAGCGAAACGGCCGTAAAGCTCAACTACATTGGTGTGGAAAGAGCCTTCATTGATATTAAGACCATTAATGTCAAACTTTGTCCCACCAAGATAGTCATAACCTAAACCAAGACCAAACCAGTCAGAGAAGTTATATTCACCGTTCAGCTTGATGCCATAACCGTTTTTGTCTGAAACTTCTGGGCTGACAAAAGTATTATCTATAAAACCATCGTCAAAATCGCCAAAAGCATGGTTCCAGCCTGCAGCTGCACCAACACTCCAGGTACCCTCTACTGCTGCATTAGCAGAAAATGAAATCACAGCAGCTGAAACTGCTACAGCTAATAACTTAGTTTTCATTGTATTTTTCCTTTTCGAAAACTCGAAATAAAGTATTAAAACTGCATATTTATCAGTGATAAACACAGTTAGTACTATTATAGTGTTATATGGCAACTTCTCAAGATTAATGAGAAATATGTTCAATAATTCAGCAGATATTATAAGAGATAAAAACTTAGATAAGAATTAGAATGATGAAAAGAAACGGTCTTTTATTATGTGAAATTAAATAGGCCCCAACAATGTTGAGGCCTATAAATAAACTTTTGCAAAAGTCTACTTGGATTACTTGATCTTGCCTTCTTTGTACAGAACGTGCTGACGAACAACTGGATCGTACTTCATCATCTCCATCTTACCTGGAGTTGTACGACGGTTCTTGTCTGTAGTGTAGAAGTGACCAGTACCTGCTGTTGAATTTAAACGGATCTTCTCACGACCGCCTTTCTTAGCCATTTTAGTCTCCTTTAAACTCTAACGCCTTTAGCGCGCATTTCTGCAAGAACTGAATCAATACCGTTC
>JBJEWX010000161.1:0-10251 GCA_051885275.1 Succinivibrio sp.
ATGGAAAGATTAAGAATGCTTATAAGCAAAAATCCAAAAGCTCCATCAGGTATTGAGCGAATGATTGCCTCTGCGGTAAACATCGTAATTGTCCTAAGTCCTTATCCAAAAAGACACGTTTTGCAGATTGCGAAAATCACAGGCTATGAGAAGGGCAGATTTGAATATCACATCCTAGGAGAAACAAATGAATAAAAGCTATCTAAGACTTTGCCTGATTGTTGTTTTTTATCTGCTTATAAAAGATGCCTTTGCAGCAGATACAACCTCAGGGACAGCTCTGCCTTATGAATCATGGCTTAGAACCGTACAGAAATCCCTAACAGGACCTGTTGCTTTCTCTATTGCTTTAATTGGCATTGTCTGCTGTGGTGCCACACTGATATTTGCTGGCGGTGAGTTAGGCTCCTTTATGCGCAGAGTTATATATCTAGTGATGGTTATGACTCTTCTTGTAGGAGCTAATACACTTATGACCTCGCTTTTCAACGGAGCATGTATCAGTTCCTCCTCATCTGAAAGTGCGCAGGTTAGAATGGTTGATTCAGTAAATCCCTTAAAACTTGATCCGCTTTTATCAGGTTTAAACAATATAAGGACGCTTGCCTGATATGAGGGGAACTAGTCATCAGATACATCATTCCTTACTGAGAAAGCAGACTTTTTTAGGCTGTGACAGAGAACTGTGCATGTTTTTATGCCTGCTGTGCCTGATCATCTGTTTTTTCAGTTTTTCTGTTATCTGCATAGTTCTGTCTTTGCTGATATTTAGCTTCGGCTATTTACTGCTTATGAAAATGGCAAAGGAAGATCTTTATCTTAGAAAGATTTACCTGCGGAATATCAGATATCTGGATTATTACACGGCACAGAAATATCTCAATATCAGGTTCTAAGACTCAAGGGCAAAAAATGAACTCTATTTTAGTATCTTTTTGTGTTTCTTTTTCTTTAATAATCTTTTTAATCGCAGCAGTGGCAGGCCTCTGTTCAATAACTAAAAGCAAAAAGGTAAGACAGTATCCAAGCTTTACCGATCTTCTGATTTATTCTCACCTTTGCGACTCAAAAACAGTAGCCTTAAAATCAGGCGCTCTGATGAGGATATACAGTTTAAGTGCCCCCTCAATGCGCTATGCCAGTGAACATACTGTTATGATGCAGCAGCAAATGCTCAGTAAAGCCATGCATAAACTAGGTGGCAATTTCAGCGTAAATGTTGATTTTATCCGTCAAAGAGCAGTTAATGCCAATGAGTCGGTAAAAACTGACAATAAGATAGCCAACGAATTTTTGTCTTTACGCGAAGATTGTGTAACCTCAGGGGCAACCTACAAGGTCAGCTGTTATCTATCCCTGACTTACAGACCTTCAATATTAAACAGCAAGGTTAAATTTAAAAATCCCTTTGCTCCTAAAAATCAAAAAGAGCAGGAAGATAAAGATTATTTAATTCAGTTTGACCGTGCCGCAGAGGATATTAAGAATTCTTTAGGCAACGCTCTTATTTTAAAGGAATGCTCCTTTTATAAAAAAGACGGGCTTGTGTATCATGAAGCTGTTGACTATCTGTTCAGCTGCATCCATGGAGGAGAGAGAAATATCAGGATCCCTAATGTTCCTTTCTTTTTAGATGCGGTATTAAGTCCCTACGATTTTTATACAGGAACAGTGCCCCATATAGGTAATAAGGCAGTATGTTCTGTTGCAATAGAGGGTATGCCTGGATACTCATATTTTGATATCCTAGGCAGACTAAGTCAGCTGCCCTTTACCTACCGCTTCTACAGCCGATTCATAAGCTATGATTCGGTTACTTCGAATATAAATCTTGAAAGATACAGACGTCTTTGGGCACAGAAAAAAAGAGGTCTTATCACCTCATTTTTCTCAAATAGCCAAAGCGATGACTCAAATGCTAACAAGTATGCGCTTGATCAGTTAAATGATCTGTCAGAGGCAAAGCGATCACTTGATCATAATGAGTTGTGCTTTGGCGCCTATTCTGCAGGAATAATTCTCATAGGTGAGGACTATAAAGCTCTTTATGCACAGGCAAATGAATGCTTAAAACAGATAGAGGCCAGTGGTTTTAGTGGCAGAATAGAGAGTATCAATGCCACAGACTCCTATTTAGGGTCACTTCCTGGTGAGTGTAAATGCAATTTAAGACGTTCGCTTATATCAGATAAGATCCTATGTGACCTTCTGCCCTTTGAATCAACCTATACAGGCGAGAAAAATTCTCCTAATCCCTTATATGGAAAGAATGCACCACCTTTAATGAAGGTTAGATCGCCTGACGGTCTTTTATCGTATCTCAATCTGCACTCCTCAGATCTGGCAAACTGTCTTGTGGTAGGACCGCCTGGCACTGGTAAATCAGTATTTTTAGGCTCTCTTTTAACCTCTTTTCTGCAGTATCCAGGCATGACCACCTTTGTCTTTGATAGGGGATATTCGTTTTATGCTGCAGGAAGGGCGCTTGGGGCGGCACATATAACCTTAGATAATGAGGGTGAGGTAAGATTCTGCCCCTTATATGATCTGTCCGATGAGGAGGCAAAGCGGGAGGCGGTAGAATTTGTATCGGAAATGTTTAAAAACCGTGGCGTTGCATTGACTCCTGAGTACACGGATTCTATAAGCAGAAGCATTAGTCTTCTTGCAGGTATGGACAGTGAGTCTCATAATCTGAGCACCCTGTATACACTGCTTCCAAACCATCTGCTTAAGTCATTTCTCTTTCCCTATCTTGGAAACGGAGAGGGCAGATCAATTATTGATGGAACAGGTGATCCTGTCTTAACAAGCAATATCACCATCTTTGAGTGTGCTGACTTTATTGAGAAAAATGATCTTTTCTTGTATCCAACCTTACATTCAATTCTGAAAATGATTGAAAGAAAGCTTAAGAATGCCAAAGCCGGCCTCATCATTATAGATGAGGCCTGGCAGATGCTTTGCAACAGGCAGTTTTCAGAGATTTTTGTCAGCTGGATTAAGACCTTAAGAAAGCATAATGTGGCGGTGGTGATTGCTACTCAGTCCATATCAGATCTAATCAAATCAGAAAGAATAAGCGATTTTTTAGACTGCATTAAAACCCGTGTGTTTTTGCCAAATTCTGATGCCACAGGTCCTGTTTTAAAGGAATTCTACAAAAGCCTCTCCCTTGAAGATGAAGCTATAAAGGCCATTGCTGAAGGCAGGGCTAAAAAGGATCTCTTTATTCACAAGGATGGATACTTTATGCCCTTTAATCTGGCGCTTTCTGATGCAGAGCTAAAGCTTTTATCCCTTAGCAAAAAGGATCGGCAAATGGTTGATGAGAAATACTCTTTATTTGGACAGGATTTTGTATGGAATCTTTAAATAAAGCTGAGAATAGTTATTTATGCTAAGGATTAATCCTTTATGAAAGAGGAATGTTTTAAGCAGATGCAAATAAAGTCGCAAAAATATCAGGTCAGTTCAGAACATACTGCAAAGGCTCCTAATTATATTGGCCCTGCATTGGTTTTTTTATCCCTGTCGCTTGGTTTTTTAAGTTTGGGTTTTGCAATTATGACCAGTGGCAGGAGCATGTATGTTCCATACCTTGTAACAGTTGATAAACAGGGATCACTAATTGATCATGGCCTGATTAATCCGTCGTTTTCTCTTACCGCCAATATGAAAGCCTCTTTTGCCTGTGATTACATTGAAAAACTTTATTCGGTCTCTAAAGACAAAGATCTTCAGTACCGCTTTTTAACCTCGGTCTTTGCCATGACAGCTGTCAATTCACAGGCCTTAGGTTTTATTGAGGAATACTATACCGGCAATGAGGTTTTATCAGAGAAATATCCGCAAAGATCAGTGAGAATTGATTCTGTAGCCTCTCTGTCTGATAACACCTTTATGGTTGAGTTTTATGTGCCTTCTGCTAAAAACGGCGGTCAGACAGCTTTATATGGCCGTTTCAAGTCCAGGGTGACAATAGAGCACAAAGATCTTAATCATGATTCCTTAGAGGAGCTTAGGTTAAATCCCCTGGGGATTTTTGTAACAGAGATTACTCTGTCAAAAATATATGAGGATAATCAATGAGGATTTGGGCATATTTGCTTTTGGCTGCAGGGCTGTCAGGCTCAACGGTGGCAGATGAGTTTTACAACGCCTATTCACAGGAGGATGCTGGTGCATATCTTGATGAACAGGATCAGAATACCTTAGAGAAACTTAGGATCCTTGAATCTAGAAAGTTAAAGGGAGAGGCTTTAAGTCCGGGCAAGGTGGTCTTTACCTATGGCTCAGGCATTCCAACTGTGGTATGTGCAATTTTAGAACTTACTGATATTACCCTGCAGGAGGGCGAGCGAACCTTATCAGTACAGCTTGGTGACGCTGTCAGATGGAATGTTGACTCTGCAGTATCTGGAGAGGGCCCATCAAGAGTTGAGCATCTGATTATAAAGGCATTAGATTCTGAGCTTAAAACCTCAATGCTCGTGACTACAGACAGAAGATCCTATCACTTTAGGTTAAAGTCTACTGCTTCTGATTATATGCCACAGGTAAGCTTCTATTATCCAAATTCAAAGATTAGGAAGAAGACTCAAAGATCAGATTATGGCTCAAATACAGCTCTAAACTATACCTACAATACTAATGAGATTTCATCCTCACAGGGCGGTATGAGATATTCTAAACATGAAGTTAAAACTGACGGAGAGTCTGCAGGACAGCGTTCCTACAATTACAGCTATGATGGAGATGAAAGGATCCTTCCGGTAAATGTTTTTGATGACGGCTTAAGAACCTATATACAGATGTCAAAGGCAATCAGAATGAACGAGCTTCCTGCACTGCTTGAGGTTACAGGTTCTGACGGTATTCTATTTGATGATGAAAGACTATCTGCTGTCAATTTTAAAGTATCTGACAACACCTATGTAATTGACGGGCTGTACAGTCATTTAAGACTATGTGCAGAGCATTCAGGTTCAAAAATTAGCGCTGACATAATGAGATTAGGATAAGCTTTATGAACTTTCATCAGGTTTCAAAAAAAATTCCAAAATATCCTCTGATGCTGGCTCTGCTGTTTTTGGTGTCTTTTGCAGTGATCTTTTATGTGATGGCATTAGGCAGTATCAGTCAGGAGAATAAGTCTGAAAAAACAGATCACAAAGAGGATATTAGCCTTGAGGGAAACCTTGCCATAGCAAAAAAAATAAAGGCCGTAAGCATGGCTTCAGACAATACTCAGGCAGGATATAAGCCTAAAAAACAGGAGGCCTCGCTTTTATTAGAACACAGTTTGGCAAAAGAACAAAAAGGCAGAGGTGTAAAAGCACTTGATGAGGAGGATTTTTACAGAGGCTATATCCAGTATCAGGATAGAAATAATCTGCTTGACAGAGCTGAGACAGAAAGGACTGTAAAGCATCTTGATTATGATATGGAGTCTGATATGTCGCAGTCTTCAGATAAAAAGCAGGCTTTAAGTCGCAAAAGGAGCAGTAAAAACTCAGATTCAGCTGAAACCTCTAAAGAGCAGACAGCTTTAAGTAAAGCTCGTGAGGCTCGTTTCTTGCAGGCTTTAAAGGCTCCATCAAAAGTGAACCTCTCATCTTTAGCTTTGGATTCATCGCCAAAGAACAACACTTCTGTCAGATCAAATGACACTGTCTATCCTAAAGGAGTTTTTCAGGATTCTAAAAATGCTGATGAATTGCCCTTTAAAACACTTGATAGTTATGAGGTTTTAGATCAGAAAAACTACATATCAGACAGTGAGGTTGTCTATCCTAAAACACCTTATGCTCTCATGCAGGGAAGTGTCATTCAGGCAGTCCTTCTTACAGGAATAAATTCAGAACTTCCAGGTCAGATAACAGCACAGGTCACAAGGGATATAAGAGACAGCATCAGTGCCACCCATCTTCTGATACCTAGAGGCTCAAAGCTAATCGGTCAGTACGGAACGCAGGCCTCCTTTGGTGCAAGCAGGGTTTTTGCAGGCTTTAACAGGGTTATTTTTCCAGACGGCTCTTCAATAACACTAGGGGCAATGCCAGGTCAGTCAACTGACGGCTATGCCGGTTTTGATGCAAAGGTTGACAACCATTACATGAAAACAATTTTTAACTGCGTGCTTCTCTCTGCAATTACAAGTTCTGCTCAGGTCATGGAGTCAAAATATGATTATGACGATGGAGCTAATGTTACGGTCACAAGAAGTGCAAGAGAACTGTCATCAAATATTTCAGAGGCTTTGTCAAATATTATTGAGAGGAACATCAATCTGTCTCCGACACTAAGTATTGAGCCTGGATATGTTTTTTCAGTTGCACTGACAAAAGATCTTTTTTTTAAATCACCTTATGGAATAGCAAAAAATGAATACTTCATTGATTAGAGTAATTATCATAACCCTTTATGTGCTTATGCTTCAGCCTTGTGCTATGGCAAACAGCAGTGATGCTGTTTTAGTACAGATGTCCAAGAGGTTAAAGGAGAGTCTTGAAATTTTAAGAGTATGGTCAAAAGACAATCTTTCAAAGTCAGAGGATCTTTCAAAATACCTGTCCCGTGAATATGAAAGAGACAATGCAAATTCAGAATATATAAACAAAGAGGCCTGGAATGAGGTAAAGGCGCTTAATCAGAACTCGCTGATGCTTCTTGAGGCAAGCTACGCTTTTGCAAATAAAACAAAATCCACCTCAGAATATATCAGTGACTCAATCAGGACAAAGGCCTTTGAGGAGTGTATTAAAGAGGAGGACTGCACCTTTGTAAAATTAAACTCTATGATGGATCAGGAAGCTTTAGAGCTGTCCTCCTATGCAAAGGAAAATGCTCAGAAAACACAGCAGATGCTTTTAGAGAATATAAACAAGTTAAATGAGCTTTGTAATGAATCAAAAGATGCACCTGGGCTTAACAGTTCTATTGATACCCTATCAAAGGTAAATTCCACTCAGGCAGGAGCAATGCTGTCACTTACAAATCAGGTGTCAAATTTAGTAAGGATCACTGCTCACGACTATCAGAGCCGACTTCAGGATCATGAAATAGAAAAAAAGTCTGATGAGCTTTTTTATGCGGATTCAGGGAAGCTAAAATCCCCTCATCTTGAAATGAGGCTTGAAAGCTATGAGTAAATATCTGTTTTTACTTCTGCTTTTTGTCAGTTCAAGTGTATTTGCTCAGGAGTATTCATTAAGTGCAGAGGGAATTATCAATCAGCTGGCATCAGATTTTATAAATTCTATCTCCAAATCAGCCGCTCCAATTAAAACTGCTGCAAACAGACTGTTTTGGACACTAATGCCAATCTCTCTTGTTATGATTGGCAATAAATGCATATTCAAAGACGGTAATATACAGACTTTCTTTTATGAGTTTGTAAAGCTTATGCTTATAAGCGGACTTTACCTTTTCATGCTTGATAATGGTGTAGCTATAGGTCATTCAATTGTCGACTCTATGACCTCGGTTGTCACAAGCTCAAACACAGGCCCCTCAGAACTAATTGATATGACCTTTAATATGTCATCTAGTCTTTATTCTAAGATTACTGATAATTATTTCAATGTGGTGACAAGGGGAATTATGATCCTTCAGATTATAGCCTTTCAGATCATAATGTTTCTTCTGGTTATAAGGTATACCATAACTTTTATCTGTGCCCATGTCCTTTGCATATGTGGAATTTTTGTCTTAGGCTTTGGAGCCTTCTCCTATACAAGATATATTGCCTTAAACTATTTACGATACATAATTGCAATTTCTTTAGAACTTATGACCATGATTATCATCTGTAATGCAGGATCCTATGTGCTTCATGATCTTGAAGGGCAGTGTGACAGTCTTGTCACAAAGGGAGGGAGCATTAGCGCAAATGAACTGTCCGTTATTATTTTCTGCGCCTTGTTTATGTATGTGCTAGGCAGAACACTGCCACCTCTGGTTGGTCAGTTAATGACAGGCTCAATGACATCTGCAGGTTCAAATGGTGGCAGTGTCCTAAATTTCAGAAGAATGATTCTTCAAAAAGCAAAATAAAAAAATCCTGAGTAAAAACTACTCAGGATCTTTAGATTAAGCTTTAGAATTTAGTTTTTTTTAGCCAGTCTCTGTGCTCTTTTGCAGGCTGCTGCTGTAAAGATCACATCTGTTGAGCTGTTTAATGCAGTCTCTGTTGAGTCCTGTATTACACCGATTATAAAGCCAATACCTACAACCTGCATTGCAATATCATTTGGAATACCAAAGATAGAGCAGGCAAGAGGGATAAGCATTAGTGAACCACCGGCCACACCAGAGGAACCGCAGGCGCAGAGAATTGAAGCTACACACATTAAGAATGCAGAGGCAAAGTCAATTTCAATACCAAGAGTATGAGCCGCAGCCATAGTCATAATCACAATGGTGATACCTGCACCCGACATATTGATTGTACAGCCTAGAGGAATTGAAATTGAGTAGGTTGACTTGTCCAGTTTCATTTCTTCGCATAGTGCAAGATTTACTGGCAGATTTGCAGCAGATGATCTTGTGAAGAAGGCACAGACACCAGATTTAGCGAGGCACTTGAATACCAGCGGATATGGATTCTCGCGAGTTAACACAAAAACCAAAATAGGATTGAAGATAAAGGCAACCATTAAGAAGGTGGCAACTAATACGGCAACTACATGTACATAGTTTAACAGGTTGGAAAAACCTCCTTCCTGAGTACATGAAGAGTAAACAAGACCAAAAACACCTCAAGGAGCGAATCTTATAACCATTCTGATTACACCTGACACGGAGCTTGCCAGATCATCTAAAACACGCTTTGTGTTTTCATGAGAAACCCTAAACATAATACCAAGTGCGATTGACCACATGAGGATGGCGATGTAGTTACCGTTGATAAAGGCGGATACAGGGTTTTCAACAGCCTGATTTACAAAGTTGATTAATACCTCTCCAATTCCAGATGGAGCAGAAACATTTGCATTAGATGCAAGCTCTGTAAAGGTGCTAGGGAAGATATAGCTCATTACAAGGGCAAGACCGCCTGAAATCAGCATGCCAACAAAGTAAAGCACAATAATAGGCTTCATTGAAGTCTTCTGTCCTGACTGATGCTTTGCAATGGCAGCGGATACAAGGACAAATACCAAAATAGGAGCTACAGCCTTAAGAGCCTTGACAAAAAGCACACCTAAAGTTGGGATAACTGATTTGTCATCAGGATAAACGTAGGCTGCAAGAATACCAAGCAGCAGACCAATTATAATCTGCAGAATAAACGGTACTCTGTTTAAGGTAGTGGCAAAAGGTCCTTTAGGATTTTCTGATTCTAACATTTTTATCTTCCTTTATTTTTATAAGTCCTGGAATATTGCTTTTAAATCAAGTTCTAGGATTGTTTTTAAAATCAATGCATTTTACAGATAAAAAAATTTAAATTATATGACCTGCGTTAGGTTATTAAATATTGCACATATTCTGTGCAGTTAAAATCTATAACTGGCGGTAGACTTTGCTTTAGAGCGGAACGTGATAAAAATCTTGAATTTTAGATTTTAAGCTAAGAATCTGGAATTTCTTGAGGTAAATTTTGGAAAATTTTAATGCCTTGTATTATAATCGTGCTGATTTTAGCTTACAGCTTAAAAGATTTTATTGTTAATGAACACATACAAATTAGGTACCACCAATGATCTATTCTAAAGAAGTAGAGAATATGTGCCCAGTTACCAAGGGTGCATACCATGGTCCTGCTCCAATTCCTGAAGAGGGTAAATGGGTTCAGGCTAAAGAAATCAAAGATATCAGCGGATTAACTCACGGTGTGGGTTGGTGTGCTCCTCAGCAGGGTGCCTGCAAGATGACCCTAAATGTTAAAGACGGCATCATTCAGGAAGCTCTTGTTGAGACAATCGGCTGTTCAGGTATGACTCACTCTGCAGCTATGGCATCAGAGATCCTTATTGGCAAGACACTGCTTGAAGGTTTAAATACTGATCTTGTTTGTGATGCTATCAACACTGCTTATCGTGAGCTTTTCCTCCAGATCGTTTACGGTCGTACTCAGACTGCTTTCTCAGAGGGCGGTTTACCAGTTGGTGCATCTCTTGAGGATTTAGGTAAGAATCTGCGCAGCCAGGTTGGTACCATGTTCGCAACTAAGGATAAGGGCCCACGTTATTTAGAGATGACTGAAGGTTATGTTACCCGTGTTGCTTTAAACAAGAACAACGAGAT